>DAIQOU010000436.1:0-4358 GCA_036787725.1 Bacteroidales bacterium | reverse complement strand
AATCTTTCTGAAAATATAAAAATTATCCGGGATAAGTTTACAAAGCAAACCCAACTGCATATAAAGATTAATACGGAATGGGAATTGTACGGAGGACCGGATCCGGAAGATATCGACCGTTCTCATCCTATGAAAAAAGGTTCGGGCCCGGGCATTTTCCCGATAGACACAGAACCGGTAAGGTATTATTTTGAACTGGAAACAAAATTCGGAAATGTCCGGTTGGCCGAGACACTCTTGCCCATGGAAGGATGCTATAATTTAAGGGATCTGGGAGGAATACGAAACAAAGAAGGGCGTTTTGTAAAATGGGGAAAATTATTCCGGTCCGATGATCTGTGCGATTTGACTAAAAGCGATTTACATTACCTTGAAAGTATTCCCATTCATGCAGTTATTGACTTCAGGTCCAAATCCGAAGCAGAGAACGCCCTCGATAAACTGCCGGGCGGATCTGTCGGTTATTCTCTTCCCTTTATTCCGGGTGATCTGAATTCCCTTTCTCAAATCAATTCCGGCGACTTACAATTGGATAATTTCATGCATGGAATATATAAATCCTTGGTATCGGACAGCGCATGCATCAAAAATTACCGGGATTTCTTTTCCCTATTGCAAGAGGAGAAAAACATCCCTCTCATTTTCCATTGCTCTGCCGGAAAAGACCGTACCGGCATGGCTGCCGTATTTATCCTTTCCGCTCTGGATGTTGATAAACCGACCATTATGCACAATTATCTGTTATCCAATTGCTATTTAGCAGATAAGTACGAAAAGATCACAGCACGTTTTCCGAATATAAAACCTTTATTTGAAGTTAAACCGGCCTATTTGGAAAACGCTTTTAGTGAAATATCAGCTAAATACGGATCAATGGAGTCATTTTTAACAGAGGAGCTTCACATCCATATTCCTCAAATGAAAACAAGATTTCTTTACTGATCCGGCGGGTCTTCAAATCTTTATGATCTAAATACAACGAACAATTTTATTTTCTCCAATATACCAGAGGAAAGTCTTAATGCCCGGATAGTTCATTTGTTTTAACAAGTCTGCATACTCTTTCATTTGTTTATGATGAGAAAAGTGAGGTTTTCCAAACTTGTAATCGATTATAATAGTCTCATCGGGAGCAATTAATACGCGATCCGGACGTTTGGTTGTTATTTCTCCGTTCTCATTTACAATGACGGCACATTCATTATGGATTTCATAACGGTCCGAAAACCAATCACTCACCCTTGAATCATCAATTGCATTCATTATCGATTCGGCGTAAGTTTCCATTTCATAAAACCCGATCAATCCTTCCGAATAAGCGCTTTCCACAGCATAACGAACATCCTGCCTTGTTTTTATCTTAGCAAAAAGGGCATGCATTATATTACCGCGAGCAATGTACTCGGCTACCGGAGGAGGACCGCTGATAAATTCCCTAGATTGATTGGATTGTTTAAATACGGTTTTATCGGGTTGAAAATCTATGGAATTAAAATACACTTCTGTCGGTAAAGAAGGCTGTCGAAATAAATTATTCGAACTCTCCTTGGACTCCGAAACGTTGTATTTCAATTCCCCGTTTGTAAAAAGAGCATCTTCCTCTTCCTCAAACCCTTCCATCCCGGGAACAGCACAAAAAAGCAAGTCCGAAACCGTCTTTATTTTTTCAAGCGGGATATTTTCTTTTTTACTCTTGGCCAATATCAACAAATTATGTTCCGCTCGGGTAAAAGCAACATACAATAAATTCAAACTATCCATCCAAGACTGGCCTGTTTCTTTCTCATATTCTTTTAAGAAAATGGTTTTCTCCATTTTTTTCGAATACTGTACAGGCAATAACTTAAGGTCATAAAATCCTTCTTTGGCATCACACCAAACGATCGGATTCTTTTCCGGATATAAATTCCAATCGCAAAAAGGAATCAATACCGTATGAAATTGCAGTCCTTTTGACTTATGAATAGTCATGGCCCTAATTCCTTCAATGGATGATCCGAAAGGTACCGATTTTAGATTTAACTCTTCATCCCAAAACTTTAAAAAAGCATCGGGATCTGCCGGAGCATCTTTCAAATAATTGATAATAGAATCATAAAAGGTAAACATATAGTCGCTTTGTCCTTCTATACGATCCAATTGAAAATAACGAAATAAATGCCCGACCAATTCAAACAAAGGCATCCGGATCAACTCATCTCCGGGCAACTTTCCTATCCTTTCAATATCAAGCGCAAATTGATTCAAAAAATATTCCAGTTGCACCCGCGGTACCGGATTCGACGGATCAACCAACACCCTCAGCCCTTCTATTATAATACGAATGGCCGGAGATGAACTCAATCGGAATGCTTCGTCCGAAACGATATTCAGGTAATGTTTTGCGGCTAAATCGGGATTATCTTCTCTTATGGTTGCAAAGTGCTCTGCTATACCGATAATATTCTTATTGGTTCGAGTCAAAATACAAATCTGCCCCGGAGGAATACCGGCTTTACTCAATTTTTTCAGGTGCTCGACCAGCTGTTCCAATACTAACTCCGAATAAGTTCCTTCTTCCGGCTTTCCCGGAAGAAACTGTACGGAAATATATCCCCGTATCTCTTCCTTGGGACAATTTTGAACCAAAGCTGTTTCATGATATGCATTCCGGAAGGGAGAATCGGAACCAAACTCTTCTCCATACTTGGCATCCAATAAATCAGCTGCTTTCAAAAAAAAACGATTATTGAAGTTTACGATCTCTTTCTCACTTCGATAATTAAAACGCAATGTATCGGGAACAACACCCAATTCTTTTTCTATCCCGTTCAATATACTCCAGTCTCCGTTTCTCCACCGGTATATAGATTGTTTAACGTCTCCGACAATCAGGCTGAAATAATTATTTGCCAAAATATTCGAAAGCAAATGTTTAAAATTCTTCCATTGCAATCGTGAAGTATCTTGAAACTCATCAATCATAACATGGTTAATCTCTGTGCCAATCTTCTCATACACAAAAGAAGCATCCGAATCGTCAATCATTTTATTCAGAAACAATGCCGTATCGGCCAACATGAATCGATTGTTTTCCGCATTTTGGCTGCTGATTTCTCCGGTTATATCCCATATCAGGCCTAACTGATGAAGATTACGAGTTATCATTCTAGAGGTATTGTACTTACCATATACATCCAACACCTGCTCCAACAACGGTATGAAATTTATTTCGGCCAACCGGATCACATCGTTCTTTCGCTTGCTTTTGGCAGCAGGCCATTTCTCCGAATTTTCAACACATTCCACTACTGTTTTCCCTATTGAAACCCGTTCAAAATCTTCTTCCGACAGTCGTTGAAAAAGATTAAGTACCGTTCCGTTCAACTTAAAATCCGCCGGAGAAAGAGATTGTTCATGCATAATACGGGATATTTCTTTCCAAGCATTCTTAAATTGGGAAATATATTTTTTTCTCATTTTAAATTGAGATTCCCGTATTTGTTCAAAAATCTTCGGGTTATCATCCAGTTGCCTTTTCAGTTCAAACTCGTGCTCTTGAAAATGTTCTTTGAAGATACATTGGCTAAACGAAAGGATTTCCTTATCGATTCGCCAGTTGGTTCCCTCGTCCAGCTTATCCTCTATATAAGTAGTCAGCCAATCCAATACCTGCGGCTTCTCATTGGCATTTTCGATCATTGCTTTAACAGCATCCGCAAGTACCTTATTGCTGTTCATTTCCAGATTAAACTTGGAACCTTTTCCCAATTCACGAGCCAGATTTCGAAGTACCTTTTGAAAGAAGCTGTCAATAGTCGTTATATAAAGCCTGCTGTAGTCATGCAAAATATCCTGTAAAATCCGATTGGCTTTATCTCGAATAGCCGACTCGCTCATCAACCGGTTGTTCTTTTTCAATTCCTTTTGAACCGACTCCATAAAACCGGCAGAATCGTTACAAGCAAATGCCAATCCGTACAATTCGGCAAGAATACGTTCTTTCATTTCGCCTGTAGCATCTTTTGTAAAAGTCACGGCTAAAATATGTCGATGAGCATTCCGGACGGATGAAAGCAATAATTCTTTAATATATTCCAATGCCAATGTATAAGTCTTACCGGAACCGGCGGAAGCTCTATATATTTTTAATTTAGACATACAATATTCGGTCAATCTTTTACAAATGTACAATTATTTAACCCGAGTTTAGAATAAGGATTGTAAATATTCCAAAAAGAACTCCACTTTATCGAAACCCGGAAGGTCCATCGTTCATTACTCAGGCTATTTGTAGAAAATAAATTCTTTTTAATATTTTAAAATTATGCGTTATCTGAAGAAAAACGAATCAAGGCCTTTTCTCCCAAAGAACTTGA
>DAIQOU010000435.1:0-4362 GCA_036787725.1 Bacteroidales bacterium | reverse complement strand
GCAAAAAAATCAAAACCATGTCTGCATATCGTCATATACTATACCACATTGTTTTCCGCACAAAAGGGAGTAAGAAAAGTATTAACCGGGAACACTCTGCTGATTTATACAAATATATTTGGGGCATTATCAAAAATAAAAAATCTGTATTATTCCGCATCAATGGAATGGAAAACCACCTTCATATCCTTTCCGACTTACATCCTTCGGTTGCCTTGTCTGATTATATTAGAGAGATAAAAGTATCATCTGCAAAATGGATGAAAGAATCAGGCTTCTTTCCCGAATTTGACGGATGGGGCAGAAAATATTGTGCTTTAACTTATTCATACAATGAACGGGATACAATTATCAACTACATCAAAAATCAGCAAGTGCATCATAAACAAGAAAGTTTTCAAGAAGAAATCAGCCGGTTTTTCAGGGAACAAGGTATTAACTCGGACGAAAAATGGTTTTGGGAAGATAGTTGAACTCCTGTGGAGTTATGAGGTAGAGGGTACTTCTTTTCTTGCCCCGAGCTGCGCTTCGCTTGCAAGGGGTTATCCGTATGCAAGTCCTTCCGGACTTTATTGTTTCAGAGCCCGGATAAAATTTCCCGTTAAGGAAAAGAAATAGGTCAAAAGTAAGATCATCCGATTTTTTGAAACATATACTCGGGGATTTTCCAGCGGATTGGTTTTATCTCTTTATTGGGGTCGTAAGACAACACTTCCGGATAGTGGTTGTTTTGTAATCGATTCACAATTTTCTCAAGGATCGGTTTAATAGACAACCACTGTTCGGCATATAATGAAGAATTACTGTATTTAACTAAAAGCCAATAAATCATAAGAGCAATCGCTTTGTCGCACAATGGGTGATCAAGCAGCTGTTCGTAAACATTCAATTCTCTCTGTTTGAGCGATACAGCAATATTGTAAAGTTCCATCGTGGTCTCGCAACGATGTATTTTAGCGACTAAATAATCGCCAAACCAGGAGTGAACCTCTTTTTTATCTATGTAAATATAAGGTTCCTCCCCTTTGCTTGCTTGCAAAACGACTTCAGGAATAAATTTCGTCTTGGAGATCACCTCGCTCGGATCGTATTTAATATCGGTTTTCAAATAAAATTCTTTTTCAAAATTATTAATAACGGTTCGGATAATATTGAATACATCTATATCATTTCCCGTTTTCTTATTCCAACTGTACTCCAAAAACTCAACAGGACAAGCTTTCCAAAAAATCATCAAGGCAGTGGCCTCGCTGCACAAGTTGCTTTCGACAATCCATTGCTGAATTTCATACAAGCACCGACCGGCTATATCATGTAATTCTTCCGGGGTGGAAAACTTTTTAAACTCCTCCAAGGTTAGTCTTGAATAATCTTTATAAACCGGTTTGTCCATACTCTTTTTCTCTTTTTATTTATTCTCTGATTTTTACTGTTTTTACATCTGTTTATGTATTTTATTATCCGCTTGCGTTCCGAACAATAAGGGTTTTACCGTACCTATCGTCACATTCCGGTAAATAACGACATTCTCTCCTATTTTGGCTGCAACAATTGTACAACCGCGGGCATGATGAGCAAACAACACACTCCGATCCATATCGTCGCAATGGATCTCACAACAATAAAGTTTTTCCAACAGATTACGGGCTATTCGTTTCAGAAATTTATTCCCGAAACCGCAGTTCCAACTCAATAATTTATTAAACATAGTTGCTCCCAATAAAACAAATGATAGAGGATATCAAAAGTACGGATATTTCCCGCCGGACACAAACTTCCGTGGGAACATTCAGACCAAATTTACGCAATGTCCAACAGGAAACCGGCTCTTTACGAACAATGTTACCGCAAGAAAATAAATCATTTCAAAACCAAAAACGGAGTTACTCGAACCAAAGGAAAAGTAACACCTATGCAAATGCCAACGCTTTACTTATCTTAAATTTGACGTATCGGATTCTTCCGTATGAAAACTAATCGATTAACAATTAATTCTAAAGTCATGAGAAAAAAGTTTTTTACGCTTTTAGCAGTAACATGCGCCCTTACGACCTTGGCGCAAACTCCTCCTCTTGTGTATGACACAGAAAATACGGGTGAGGGATGCCCTACGCCGGCTTTACCCCCCGCAGATCAATTACCCTCGGTGCTTCGTCTTCCAAATCCCTTTGAATGGTCGGATGGAAGCGGAACCATTACTTCTTTTAACGATTGGGCATGCCGACGTGCCGAAATCAAAGCCGAAATAGAACAGTATGAAATCGGTAAGAAGCCGGATCGTCCCACCGACATTACAGCCTCCTATGTTAATGATACGTTGTACGTTACCGTCAACGAAAACGGAAAAACGGTAGAATTGAAATCGCGTGTTACCCTACCGGCTACAGGAAACGGACCTTTTCCCGTCATTATCGGGATGAACAGTCCTACCGGAAGCTTATCCCGTTCTCTCTTTGAGGATTGTATTCAAATCCCGTTTAACCACAACCAGGTGGCAACGTATTCGATGAACGGTCAAAAAAACTTGGAAGCTCCTTTTTATCAAATGTATCCCGAACTTTCCGAAGCCGGAGACTACAGTGCCTGGTCTTGGGGAATAAGCCGTTTGATAGACGGGATAGAACTGGTAAAATCAGAAATGAATGCCAATCCGTCCCGTATTGCGGTAACCGGTTGCTCTTATGCCGGAAAAATGGCCTTATTCGCAGGAGCCTTCGACGAACGGATCGCACTGACCATTGCTCAGGAATCGGGAGGTGGCGGAGTCAATTCGTGGCGCGTGTCGGAAACCATCGGAAGTGTAGAGAAAATAAGCAATACCAATTATTCGTGGTTTATGCCCGCGTTAAGAGACAACTTCAACGGACAGGCAGACAAGCTTCCTTATGATCATCACGAACTGATTGCGATGATAGCACCCCGTGCCTTTTTATCATTGGGAAACCCGGACTTTACATGGTTGGGCGACGAATCCGGATATGTATCCTGTATGGCCGCCTTGGAAGTTTGGAAATATATGGGAATAGAAGATCGATTCGGATTTGATTTTTCCAAAGGCCATAACCATTGTGCTGCAACGGAAAGCCAAAATGAAGCCGTCACCAATTTTGTCGATAAGTTCCTCTTTGGCAATGCCGATGCAAACACCTCGATACTGACTCATCCGTTTGATAACGTTAATTATAAATTCTGGCTGGTTCCATGGGGTGCGGAAGACGAAGAACCCGAAGAACCGGAACAATACTGGTATGAAGCCGAAACAAACGACTGCGCAACAATCGGCAGCGATTTTATTACGGTAGAAGACGCCGAAGCTTCCAACGGTAAATATGTAACGGTAAAAGAAGGTCTGAACAGTACCGATGCGGCCCCCGGGGAAGAAGGATTAATTACCATTCCTTTTAAAGTAATGAACAACGGGAAATTCTACATTTATTTTCGCTTAAATTGTGCCACTTATGATGATGATTCGTTCTGGATAAAAGTAGATGACGGTTCGTTTGAATCTTATAACGGACTGTTTACGGACGGTGCATGGCAATGGGTCTCCATGTTAAACGCCGAATTGCTTACCGGCAGCCACACCCTGACCATCGGTTATCGGGAAGACGGAGCCAAACTGGATAAAGTATACATCACCAACAGTTTATTGGAAGTACCGACCGGTTTGGGAGAAGAAGAATCCGAATGCAGCCTTCCGGACAAAGTAATCATTTTCGATTTCGAATCGGGAAATTTAGACGGATGGACCAAACAAAATCCGGGAAGGGGAATCGATATTACTCAAGAGGATAAATACAACGGAGAATATGCCATGAAAATGGAGAATGGTGCCGGAACCAGCGCTTGGAGTATACAGGCTTTCACTCCTCCTTTTGAAGTCATGGAAGGACATGATTACAAGGTCAGTTTTTGGATAAGAGCAGTTGGAGGAGAGGGGAAAGGCCGCATCTCGATCACCGGATCGGGTCAATTGGGCAGCCAGTACTGGCCGGATTTTAATGTAGGAGATGAATGGCAACAGGTGACTTACGAAAATCTGACAGCAGGGGGAACCTCCGTCCAATTATCTTTCGATATGGGATATGCAGCCAACAAAATTTATTATATCGACGACATTGTGATCGAAAATACAACTCTCAGCCCTCCTCCCACCGGGATTTACACTCCGCAAGAAGAGATTCCGGGAATCAACCTGTTCTGTTCGGCTCCCGGCAAGCTCCGGGTAACCGTACCCGAAAATTCATCGGTCAAGATCATAGATCTCCTCGGAAAAACAATCGAAGCCGGTACGATTTACAATTCCCCCATAGAATTTTCTTTATCTCCGGGTATTTATATCGTTTGGGTTAAAAATAAAAA
>DAIQOU010000434.1:0-4380 GCA_036787725.1 Bacteroidales bacterium | reverse complement strand
CTGCAAAATGCAAATTCAAATTGCAGCAAAACACGAATTCATTTTGCCGCAAAATGAAAATACCCGTCCGTATAATCCGAAAACCCCGCAGTCGCGAAATAATCGCCCGATAAACAAATCCGGGATAATCTATGGGATATAGATACCCGGATGTATTTATTACGGATTAAGCGAAGGAAAATTATTAAATCCGGCTTTCATGTTTTCGAATGCGTAATCCGGGATAAAAACAATCCCGAAGAAATTCAACGATCTTTTCCCGGTTGAATCTCTTCGGAATAATTTCTATCTTATCCGGATCCGAATGCTTACCCCAAGCACTGAATGAGCAATGATTTGTCCATAACGAATACCCGCACGAGATCGGCAATCGAAAATCCCGCCTTTCTCAACCACTTTCCTTGCAACAAAATACGCGGAACCGAATGTTTTCTGAATTCCAAACAAAAATACTGTACTTTCAATTCACGGACTTTAATCTCCGGTTTCGGACGAATTTCCTTCGGAGTACAATGAGGACAAGTGTATACAACATTCTCTTTTGATTCTTCTTTTCTTTTTACGCTTGACATGATAAATTAAATAGAGGGTGAATAAAAAAGCAGGTCACCGTCAAGCCTATTCAAACTTCTATGAAGCCAAGAAAAGAAATCCGGGACTTTCACCCGTATGCCTGCCCTATAACAATACTTTCTAAGAATCCTTTTCATAGAATTTAATTATAAATTAATTTGAATAAACTTGACGTTGCAAATATAAAAAATCAAGAGGAAACAACAAAGGAATTGATTCTTTTTGGGAAAGAAAAAATAAATTTATTTGTTGAAAATAGAATAGCAATTGTTAAATTACTTTGAAAAAGTTTTTATCTTTGAGAATGTTATCTAATAAAGTTGAAAAAACAATATGAGAATTTATATCCAAACCGCTCCAAATACAATAACGGTTCCGTTTAATTATCAGCACAAATTAGTAGGCGTATTACATAAATGGCTCCATAATAATGATTTGCATGGAAACATGGCATTATATTCTTTTTCTTGGTTAATGAATGCCAAAACAACAAAAAACGGACTTGAGTATCCTTCCGGAGCAAAATTTTTCATAAGCTTTTATAATGAAAAGTATTTGAAAAGAATAATAAAATCGATACTGAGCGATCCCGAAATGTGTTACGGATTAAGTGTAACCGATATTAACATTCAAGAAGATCCTGATTTGAAAGACCGATCTTCTTTTCGATGTGCCGGTCCGGTATTTATCAGAAGATTCAATAACGAAAAAGATATACACTATACTTTTGAAAATAGAGAAGCCGGGGCATTTATGAAAGAAACTTTGCTTCATAAAATGCAATTGGCCGGATTGGAACGAGACGATACCCTACGGATTGAATTTGATATTTCCTCCCCCTATAAAAAAACAAAGTTGATCGACTATCGGGGAATAAAAAACAGAGTTAATCAATGTCCTGTCATTATCGAAGGAAAACCGGAAACGAAAGCTTTTGCATGGAATGTCGGAATCGGAAACTCGACCGGAATCGGATTTGGAGCTATTTATTGAAACAAACAAAAATAAGCAACAACACATTAAGATCATGTACATAGTAAAATATTCGGGCCCATTCGGTTTTATTAAGCCGTGGACCGCTGTAAGAGACAGTAAAACATTCAGTCAGCAATTTCTTACTCCTTCTATAATCGAAGGCATTCGACAGAAATTGGAAGTAACTTCCATATCCCGTCATAAATTGACTTATTCGGCCATCAGTATTCAACAGGAACAAACACAACCTCGCGGTTGGGAGAAAAAGAAACAATTGAAGATGATGGTTCGAAATCGTTCCATAATAGAAAGGGGGATAATGATCGATCCTGTATTATTGTTGGCTTTTGAGAAGAAAGAAGACGCAGAAAAAGCCGTAACACAACATATTTGTTTATGTCGTAATGAAGACGTATTGCTTCCGGATATCGATATAAGGAAAATGGAAGAATCCGAATTTGAAGAGTTAACCGGATTCGAATTGCGTTTTGAAGAAAACGAGAATTCCTTTTTAGTCGGATTCAATCGATTTGAAGAAGCAAAACCAATGTACGGTCGGTTGGAAATCACCGGAAAACCGGTAAGCGGATTATAAAGTATGGCAACCGATTTCGATCATATACTTGCCAAAAGTCGGAAAAAAGGAGGAACTCCACTGATTCAACACTTAGTGGAAGTGGCCCGATTAGCCGAACTTACAGCCCGAATTTCGGGGTTTGACACAACAATTGCCCGAAAAGGCGCCATGTTGCACGACATAGGAAAAACGAGTCCTCTTTTTCAACAAACACTGGAAGAGGGATATCAACGAAAACCCGGATTTATTTTCAGGCATGAAATTGCATCGTTGTTTTTTCTTTCTCTATTAAAAGAAGAAGAAAGGATTCCCGTTATTGAAATGATAGTTGCCCACCATAAATCCGTCTATTTAGACAGTGGCGAAAAAGGACTGCTTGATTTGGTCGAGAACGATCCGAATTGTTTCAAAAGACATGCAGAAGGTTTTGAAATATGGAGCACGGAAGCTTTAAGTATCTTGGAAACAATGGGGTTTGACACCAAACCCATCAGTAAAAAAGAAGCCGAAGATAATTTTTGGGAAGCAGTCGATTATTGCGAATTAAAACAGTACGGATATTCCGAATGGAAAGGGGTATTGATCGCCGGAGATCATTTGGCTTCCGCTCTGACAGGAAAAACAGAGAGCCTTGCCAACCGCTTATTCATTCATCCTAAATTAGATTATTACCATTCCCGAAAATCGAATCTTTATCCGCTATCCTTAATTTCGACGGATGATTTGCGACCGCATACGTTGGTAACGGCACCCACCGGAGCCGGAAAAACAGATTTCCTGATTCGCCGATGTAAAGGACGTATCTTCTATACGCTTCCTTTTCAAGCTTCCATTAACGCCATGTATGATCGCATTAAATCCGACTTAAAAGACACGAATGCAGATGTACGGTTGTTGCATGCCTCTTCAAGTTTGAAATTGGAAGGAAAGAAAATACAAGAAAAAATTCTTCAACAACATATCGGAGCTTCGGTGAAGGTATTGACTCCTCACCAACTGGCTTCATTGGTATTCGGGACTAAAGGGTATGAGGCTTTAATCGTTGATTTGAAAGACTGTGATGTCATTCTGGATGAAATTCACACTTATTCGGATTCAATCCAAGCCATTGTATTGAAAATTGTCGAAATATTATGTAATATCGGTTGCAGGGTTCATATCGGAACGGCCACCATGCCCGGCGTATTATACGACCGATTGGTTGATCTGTTGGGAGGGAAAAAGAATGTATATGAAGTGAAACTGCCAACTGAAGTGTTGGATACTTTCGACCGGCATATCATCCATAAAGCCGAATCATTGGATTCATTGTTAGCCGTCCTAAATGAAGCAGTGAGCCGGAATCAAAAAATATTGATCGTTTGTAACCGGGTAAAAAGAGCGCAAGAATTATACGAAACATTATCAACTGATTATCCGAAGATAAAACGTATGTTGATACACAGCCGGTATAAAAGAAAAGACAGGAACCGATTGGAAGACGCATTGAAAAATGAATATAACCGGAGCCCGGAAGCTTGCATTGTCGTTTCAACTCAAGTGGTAGAGGTCAGTTTGGATATCAGTTTCGATCTTATGATAACCGAATGCGCTCCCATTGATGCTCTGATTCAGCGCTTCGGAAGAATCAACCGGGTTCGCACCAAAGAAACCATCGGGAAATTCAAGCCTATCTATATATTGCCTCCTCCTATCGAAAAGCCGGAGGCACTTCCTTATAACGTTGAAGTGTTAGAACGTACCTGGCATATACTGCCGGACGGGAATTTATTAAAAGAAAGAGAAGTGCAAGAAGTAATCGACCGGGTTTATCCTTCCGTAAACTTTATAAACATTGATCTGAATTCCGTTTTTTACGAAGGAAAATGGATTATCAGAAAACTATGGCACTATCCCAAGTCGGCTCTGCTGGAAACACTCGATATAGATTCTGTTTCTTGCATCGACGAAAGAGATCGGGAATATTATGAAACGCTTCCTTACGAAGAACAATCCAAATTGGAAATACCCGTTTCTTATCGATCGGTAGCTTATAGGGGATTGGCTAAATCACAAGCCGGCTCCAAACCGTTTATTATACCCTCTAAAGCTTACGACGAAGAAATGGGGTTTCTGTCGGAATATGCAACTCCCGAATTCCATGATACCTCTTTGCAATTTTTGTAAAATATAATATAATATGATAGCAGCAAACATAGGAAAAATATTTCTGGAAGCCTACAATGAGAAGTTTGATACTTCTTATTCGGCTAAAG
>DAIQOU010000433.1:0-4393 GCA_036787725.1 Bacteroidales bacterium | reverse complement strand
GGCCGCTTTTTTTTCGATTTTCAGCAGGGCTTCCGCCTTGTCGGCTTCGAAGAGGTATGTTTTGTTTGCAAGTTTCTGTTTTTCCGTTTCGATGTCCTTCCTGACCGACAGGCGCGATCTTTCGTCGTTGATGGTCGCGACGTTGATTTCTCTTTGTTTATTGGCGGCCAGCTCCCGAAGTTGGACTTCACGATCCGTCGCGTCGAGGGTGTTTTTTATGATGATATTTTTCTTTTCGTCGTAGGATCGTTCGATTTCAACCAATTCTTTTTGCAGCGAAGAGCGCATGTTGTCGTATATGCCGTCCCACATGCTTTGGATTTCCTTTTTCGAATCCTTCAGTACGTTTTGTATTCCGACGTCACGTTTTTGTCCGGCGGCGGTTTTGGAATCCGTAAGGCTTTGCCGGGCGGCGTCGGTATTTTTTTTGTCCTTTTCGGTAAAATTTCCGTCACGGCGGGCTTTGGATTCCAGTTCGTCGATTTCTTTGAGTTTCTTTTCGATCGCGTCGATCTCTTTGTCGTAACCGGCATTGATTTCTGCGATACGCTTCTCCGCCCCCTCTTCCATTGCGGCGATCACGAGGGCGTTATATTTGTTTTCGTCGGAAACGGCATGCTCGGCCAGCTTTTTGCGGGCGGCGGATGCTTCTTTACGACGCCTTTCGGCTTCGGTTTCTTCTTTGGATTTGCCCGGCGGCTTGGGGTCTTTCGTCTCCTTAAATCCGTTTTTTTCTGCGATTTCGGTTGCTTTATGCTCCGCATCGGTCATGGCGTCGTAGTAAGTCTTGCTGTCCCATTGCGCCTGAGCGATGAGAGCGGACCTCCTTGTTTCGGCCTGTTGTTTTATTTCCTCATCCGATTTTCCTTTAAACTGTACGATATCGGTTAAAAAGGTCGGAATGTAACTTCCGTCGAAACGTTCCCGAAGAACGTCTTTGTCGGATTTGGCAAGGCTTTTAAGCAGTTTCTCCTGTCCTTCAACGGCCAAGGCCATTGCGGCCTGAGCTTTGGCTTTTTCGGCCATCATGGCGATGTAGGCGGGGGCACGGGAGATCAACTGCTCTTCCATGTCCTTCACATTCTTTACTTTACCGAATGTATCTCCGTACTTTTTATTCAGCTCTTTGAGTGCTTTTTCTTTGTCGCCGTCCGTGGCTGCGGAATCTTTCACGATCCGGTTGTAGCGCTCGAAATCGGTTGTTACTTCCGCTATGCTCTTTGCCGCTTTGATATTGATTTCGGTCAACTGTTTTTGAGAGCGGAGCGCCTTTTCTTGAGCCTCCCGGTAGCGGTTGAATGCCGTGACCGCGGCGGCGATCCCGACAACGATCGCTCCGATCCCGCTTATAAGAAGTGCCTTGGAAAGTCCGACGGATAATCCGAGTTGTACGTTTAAAAGTCGTACGGCACTTTGCCATAACCCGGTTACTTTTGCGACTGTTTGAATCCGAAAAGCGCTGGTTGCATGAAGGGTATTGCTGACCGCCTGCAAACCCATCGTAATTGACATGGCCGCCTGCAATTTTGTTTGAATTTCGGCCAGCCGCTCGCTGTTTTTAACGAATAGGGAAGCTACGCCCTGCCCGGCGGAGAACGCCCCGGCAATTCCGGACATTCCTGCCATAACACCCGCGAGATTGGCATTTCCGGCTGTGGTCAACAGCCGTTGTTCACGCCTTACAAGGTTGTAGGCGGTTCCCACCCGTGTCAGTTCCGCTTGCAACTCGCGATATCTCTGCGTTTCCTGCTGTCCGGCCATACGCATCGTTTGCATCTCGTTTCTGAGATGCCGGAGCTGAGTCATGTAAGATGCTGCCGAATTCGTGGCGCGCCCTTGTGCGGTCGATTGCTTGTTGAGTTCTTTTTCGAGTTCGACAAGTGCCTGTTTTTCCCCGCCAAGTTCCGCCCGGATTTCTCGGAACAGTTTTGACGCCCGTTCGCGCTCGGCAATTTGTTGCGGGTTCTGAGTTCCCATATTTACCTTGTCGAAGGCGGCCTTGGCGGCCGTGTACTGCCTTTCCAAATCCGCAACCACCCTTTTTTGAATGTTTACCTGTTCGGTTAAAATTTGAACGGCGGAAGCGGAACCCGACAATGAAGAATTCATGTTTGAAACGGATTGGCCCGTTCGGGAAGACGCTTCCCCGATTCCGAGCACCGAATTGACTGCCCGTTGAGATTGAGCGGCCAGTTGTTCGCTGTTGATTCGAAATTCTATGTTAACGGGTTCCGTCATTTACTTTGTCTGTTCGAGAAATCGGACAAGTTCGTCCTCGTCGGTTATTGTTTTTACTTTATTTCCTTTTCCGTAGCGGTAATACGGAGCATCAAGCAGCTTTAGCCGAACGGATGCCCACGGGATTTCCCAAAGGATGTAATCATCCGTCCATCCGGTTTCTTTCTGTACGCTCCACATTACCCCGAAGGGGCTATTCATTCCTTTTAACTCCCCTCCGTCCTCGGGCTCAGATTCGCCTCCTTCATCGAAAGAAGCAATCCGATAGTGACGGTAAAAGGTTCTATTCCGCTCAGATTCAGCACGTGTACGAACAGTTCGTACAACTGAAAAGCATTGAGATTGTCTTTATAAAAATCCGCACGGGATTCGATATTTTTGTCGTTCAGCTTTTTTTTGTCGTTCAGTTCGGCAACCGCAACGCATTCGAGCATCAGATTCGCATATTCTTTGAAAAAGCGAATAACGTCCTTTTCGCCTTCTTTGACTTTTTGAACGGTCAGGTCTGCATCGCAAACCTTTTCGCAGATTGTAAGCACCGTACCGAACCGGAGGGGACGAATTGTTATCGACTCCTCCCCGAGGGTGTATTTTACACCCCGATCCAGTATCATTCGCGCCGTCCGGGCTTCGATTTTGTTCTCCGCTTCCATATCAACCCCACATAAATGCCGGTTCTCCGTCTTTTTCGGGTTTCAGTTTTTTTGCGGACATGATTATACGGGCAATTCCCGTACGGTTGGCATCGTAAGCGAGCGTTGCGGTAATTTTGCAACGGGGATAAGTGAACGGTTTTCCGATACGGGGAGTGAGGCATACGGAAAGTTCGACCTCCGGCAAAGAATCCGGTTCGTGCCATACGCCCCCGACAACCGTCCCTCCCCATATCTTTTGAAGCACATCGACATCCCAGTCCACCAATTCCCATTTGATCGTCGTGGTGCCTTTTTTGGTTATGATCGAAGCAATGGGTTCGTCCTGCTCCTCGACTTCAAAGTCATGGGTTTCGTTCTCCTCCTGAGTGATGGAAGCGGATTCTTTAAATGTTCTTCCGAGCACGGCAAGCGAAGCAGATACTCCGCCGTCGGGTTCGATCGTTCCGACTTCTATTTTTTCCAGTGCTATATTGTTTGTTACAGCCATTTGTTGTTAATTTTAAAATGAATGATGCTTCCGATCGGCACCGGCCGACCGTGATTTGTTCGATATTTTTTATTGATTTATCGGCGGAGAAGTTTCCAACCCGCCCAAGTAAGGAGAAGAGCTCCGAGAATCCGACCGGCCCAGATTTGGAATGATTGGAAGCCGGTCAGCCGGTTTACTTCAACCGTTTTGATTTCTTTTAAATCCGATTTAAAGTCGGTTTTTTCGCGGCTTAAAC
This sequence comes from Bacteroidales bacterium, assembly GCA_036787725.1. Lineage (GTDB taxonomy): Bacteria > Bacteroidota > Bacteroidia > Bacteroidales > Azobacteroidaceae > DAIQOU01. Next base: position 774 of record DAIQOU010000433.1, on the reverse strand, counting down.
GGGTGATTTCCGTTTTGAGCTCGGTTACGAGTACCGTCAGACTGTCGCATTCCGCCGTTATCTTATACCCCGTATCGATGCGGGTAATCGTTGCCGTTGCCCGATCGTTCTTTTCCAAGAAAGAAGCGCCGAGGGGCAGTTTAAGTAAACCGGCAAGACTCACCGTCATCTTCGCTTCCACTCTCGGAATCGTGATCGGGGTCACGATCTTCTCGACGGTCAGGCTCGCGCTGTCGATTCGTTGTCGGTTGACGTCGGTATCCCTGACGGTTTCCGTTTTGACGGTTTTGCAGCTCGAAGCGAATAGGACAATCGGCAACAAAACGGCAATTATGCATCTTTTCAATTGCATTCTTAAGCAGTTTTAATTGTGTAAGTACGTCGTTATAATCGTTTTGAAGCAATACAAACCTTTCGGTAAGGGGTTCGACAACGTCTTTGTGAAGAACCTGAAGAGATTTCTCCAGTACGTCGACTTCGATCTGTTTGGTGTCAACTCTTTGTTTTTTTCTGTTGGGAAACCATCCGAGGAAGGCTCCCAATACAAGCGTCATGAGTTCGGGAATGTATTGCTCAAGATTCATCTAAAGTTCATTTATTAAATTCATGTGTAAGGCTTCGATACTGTCAGCCTTTCGGATCAAATCTTTCGTATTTTCGTCGGGCGGTATCTCCCGCAAAGGAGGTTCCCGTTGACAGCCCGACATCGTGATGAAAAGGATTATTAAAATCTTTCTCATAAGTTTCTTTCTATCGTTCGGATGACATTTTTCA
>DAIQOU010000432.1:0-4415 GCA_036787725.1 Bacteroidales bacterium | reverse complement strand
GAAAAGGGGAGAGACTCCCCTGCATAGAGGGGAGAAGCAAAACCGCATGCGGTTCTTTCGAACAACCGCATGCGGTTCTTTCAAACAACCGTATGCGGTGCCGCTGATCAACCGCATGCGGTTTTATTTTAAGGGTGTGTCAAAAGTCCGGGTATTTCCCGGATAGGTTATAAATCGGATGTGAGGATCCCCCTTACATCAACCCGGAGGGGGTTGAACCTGCTTCGGGGTTCTTTTAGCGGGGACTCCTTAAGGATGATGATACTGTGTTTGAAAGGACAAGCCGGATTTCTCGGCAGCCATAGGCTGCTAACCTATTGTTTGTTGGCCTCTTACGGAGGCCTTTGCGGGTGAGTGCCGATCTTATACAGTGGCTTGAAGCCACTGCCTACATAGCTATGCAGCCTACGGCGGCTGATTCCGGTCCGTATTAATTGGATGATCCGGAGTTGCCCCTGCAGAGCTTAACTTAATGCAATTGCCCCGAATAGGGGTAAAATCATAACTCCGGAACCGTAAGACGCCTAACTGAAAAGGAATCCCAAAGCGGCTTTAACCCCTTCGGTGTTAGAGAGGGGGGTAACCCGCCCCGAGTTTCACCCGGGGCTAGCCGCATTAAAGCCTTTCAGGCTTTTTCCCCTTCCTTCCTTTCACGCCTTCGCGCTTTCTTCTCTTCGCGCCTTTGCACTTTCCTCGAGAAGAAACTTACAATCCGTAACTTATTCTCATTTCATTTCGAAAGAAGGAGGGACGGCATCGTCACCGGCAGCCCATTTCTTATTCGGACGTTTGCCCATAACGAACTCCATTACTCCACCTTTCATCAGATCTTCATGGCTGAACCAGGATTTATTCCATGTCCGGCCGTTCAAGTTGACCGACTGAATAAATTTATTTTCCGGTGAATAGTTGCGGCATACCACTTGGAACGTTTTTCCGTTGCTCAGTTGAATCGTCTGTGTTTCAAACACGGGACTTCCGATTACATACATAGGTAATCCGGGGGTTACCGGATAGAAACCCATCATAGAGAATACCACGAATGAAGTCAATCCTCCACCGTCTTCGTCTCCGGGGATGCCGAATAAATCATTGCGGAACCACTGAGTGAGCAGACTGCGAACCCGTTTCTGTGTACGCCACGGTTCGCCGGCGTAATTATACAAATAGGGGATGTGCATAGCCGGCTCATTTCCCATGGAGAACTGTCCGACATTGCCCGTATGATCGGGAAACATATTATAAAACTCCAAACGTCCTTTGCCTAACGAGGTACTGTACATGCGCTCCAGTTCTTCAATAAATCGTTTTTTTCCTCCCATCATGTTTACCAAATCGTTCACATTGTGAGGAACATCCCAACGATATATCCAACCATTGTTTTCGTCATACGCCTCGCGGCCTCCCAAACCGCCGGAATAGCGGTAATCGAAGGGTTCGATAAAATTACCGAATGAGTCTTTCGGGTGAAAGAATCCGGTTTCTGTATTAAACACGGTATGATAATTCAGGCTCCTTTTCAGAAAATAGTCCGCATCTTCTTTATTGGCCAACAGCTTGGCGATATTTCCCAAACACCATTCATCATAAACCGTACCCAACGTAACGGCTATCGGCTGGCGTTTTTCCCATCCATGTACTTCGGGAACGGTCTCTTCTTCGCCAACGGCAAGTGCCGGGAAATATCCGTGATCTTTATAGAATTTATCCAATACGCCGGCCGGTTTGGCTGACCAGGGTGCCAATGTTTTTTCTGTAATGGCAGCTTTGCAAACTTCATATGCCTTTGCCAAATCGAACGAGCGCATACCTTTAACATATGCATCGAGCACTGTTGCGACTCCATGGTTGCTATTCATGCGGCGGCTGTCTCCATTTACTTCCGGGAAGGTTGGCATCCAATGCCGGGGCATTTGGTAAGCCATGCGGATGAATGAGTTGATCATATCGCTTTCTTTATCCGCTTCAATAATCATACGCAGCGGATGGGTAGCCCGATAAGTATCCCATATCCAGTCGTCTACGTAAAAAGGTATTCCTTCATCTTCATGTACTTTTCCATCATAGGCGCTGAAATAGCGCCCGTCTTCGGAGATACATATCATGCGTTCGCAGGTACGGTAGAGTGAAGTATAGAATACCGTTTTTTCGTTTTCCGTGCCCCCGGTTACCCGGACTTTTCCTAACGTTTCATTCCAGATTCTTCTTCCGGTGTCCGATACAGCTTGTAAATCGTAGTGTTTGATTTCCCGGCGAAGATTCTTTTCCGCCTGTTCCGCGGAGATGAAAGATACACCGTAACGAATCTTAACAGAGGAAGTTCCTTGAGAATATTCCAATACATAAGAAACACCGGTCCGTTGAGTGGTTTGGCTGCTGCCGTCTGTGTTGTCTTCTTGGAGTTTGGTTATTTTTATCGGAAGTTGATCCGGTTCGAGGTAGATGTACACTTGAGTTTGATTCCCTATTCTTTGATAACCGCTAATTGATTTTCCGTCGGTTTTCAATTCACCGTTACGGGTATTAAAAATAAAATAAGCGGGTTTGTCGGTCTGCGAGAATTCGAATTCATAGATTGCCGATTGGTGAGAAGGAGCGTATTGCACATAAATATCTTCTTCATCCAAATCTACACCATAATAATAAGGAGTGATGATTTCGTTTCCGTAGCTGTAACGTACGAAACTTGTTGCCTTAGATAAGTCTCCCTGATAAGGACTCAACCTGAAAGCCGAACTGCCCCGGTGACCGGTGACGATCAAGGGTAACCCTTTAATTGTATTGTCGGTAAAGTTATCCCTTTCCGGATATACACGCAACATACTGTTGGGTAAATGTACCGTTGGATAAGTGGGCATCAGTAGGAAACTGATGTTCCCGATATACGGATTTACATAATCGACAGGTGTTTTCCCGGCAGTCAACCATTGACAAGAGATAAAACACCCCACTAATAAATACAAAATTTTCTTCATGGTATTAATATCAATACTTCATTAAAAATAATTAATCTTCACCAAGAGAGTGTATCAACAGAGCAAGTGTTCTTTGAATAAGTTACGAATTGTAAGTTTCTTCTCGGTGAAAGTGTAAAGGCGCAAAGGGAAGAAAGCGCGAAAGGGAGGAAGGCATAAAACCCGAATAGGACTTTAATATGCATAACCCCTTTTCTGAGTAATCGCATCCGATTCGTAACCAAGCCGGGAAATACCCGGACTTTTGACACCCTCATATCTCATTGCGTTAGCTGTTCCTATTGATTTCTCAAGCCTGTATATCTCCTACGGCAACTTGATATTCATGCCATAAATCATCTATATTATATTCCTCTCCCAACACGTGTTTGATGGCTGCATCAAACGACCAGGGAATGATTTCCAATGTGCTTTTATTGATTTTGCGAATAAATTCTTCGTCTTTATTGTCCCGTAACCATACAAAAAAGTACCCGGTTGTACGGTAACCATCCATATAGTTTCCTCCTTTGGGACGTGCATCCGGTCCGAAGCCGCCGTTAGCCACCCGTACGGCATCTGCCATACCTTCAATAAAAGCCCAAAATACTTGGTTTGTACCATAAGATCCGATTCCTTGCGGTTCCAACTGATAAGCGTGTGTCAATTCGTGAAGCAATACTCCCCGGGTTTCGAACAGCAGTTTTGCGGTATCATTTTCAGCAAAAGATTTTTCGATGTGACGAGTACTGTAGAAAATGGCAATATCACCATTGCCCCCGCCTTTAGCGGATACTCCCTCAATATCTTCCAACGTGTAATGGATCTTATCAACAGGAACAATGCTGTCTTCCGGAGAATAATAGAGTGTTGATAAAACAACTTTTGCCTGTTCTTTTATGTATGATTCCGCATCGGGGATTATCCGGTGATATATTTCCGATCCGTGTGTTTCCGGCGCTTTGTCTTCAAACAAGATCGTTCCGACATTATAATTATCCCAAGGGGAAGCCTTAACTCCGTTTTGTTCATTTGAGTTAGAACAAGCTGCCCCCATTAACAAGAACAGACCATACAGTAGATGTTTTCGTTTCATTTAAATATTATTTTATTCGGTTATTGTTTCTCCGGTTTCTTTACCCTGCAAAGAAACGAATTTTGTATTTATATATTATCTCTCCTATTGCCAAATATTCCCAGACCCGAAAAAGTCCGAAAAGAGAACAATCGGTAAATTAGAGTACAAAATAAGTTGTTCATTATAGATATGTTAAATGAGTGCGGGTGTCAAATAGAGTACAAAAGTAAAGATAGGAAAATGTGTTAAAAGAGCAAATATTCTTTGAATAAGTTACGGATTGTAAGTTTTATCCCGGGAGAAGGCGCGAAGGATAAAGGCGCGAAAGGAAGAAAGGGATAAAGAGTCTAAAGGAGTTAAACTCGCTTCGGGGTTCCAAAAGC
>DAIQOU010000808.1:0-1329 GCA_036787725.1 Bacteroidales bacterium | reverse complement strand
CAAAATGCGTTTCCGTTTTGCTGCAATTTGCAACTTCGTTTTGCTGCAAAATACTACCGGTGTTTTGCTGCAAAACGAATTCGTGTTTTGCTGCAATTTGAATTTGCATTTTGCAGCAAAACGAAGTTGCCTCTTACGGCGAGTCCGGAAAGTATCTTCGAAACACCGGCAAACAAGTTGTTTTGTCTCAGCCTTATTTTTTTGCTAACGGTCTTTTTTCAAACGCCGCATTATGACGGTTTGCCCTTTTGTATTGGCTTCATCATTCATTAAGAATAAAAAATAATATGTCCGGAAAATCCGAAGAAGAGAAACACGCTTCGAGATCCTTTTGCCTTTGGCCGGCTTACGGAAAATATCATTAAGTTAAATAAAAAAGGCACACATATTGCAGAATACCGATAACAACACGGAGCATGGCATTCTCCAAGTCCCTTCGAGGAACGCCCTTATATTTAACCGCCGGAAGCGAAGATAAGTCTCGGCAATCACTTTTTATTCATAAACTCTTCAAAAAAAGCATCCCGATAAGAATTTCCGATAGCTATTTCATACGATTTAATGAATACGTCATTATTATCGAATGAATCGATATGATGTTTATTCACAATATAAGAACGGTTTATACGGAAAAAAGTATGTTGCGGCAACATATCGTGTATGGCTTTTACATTCATCCGGGTGATGATACGTTGTCCTTCCAATTGAATAATGACATAATCTTTCAGTCCTTCAATGAAAAGAATGTCTTTGAGGTTTACCTTAAAATAGCGACGGTCGGATTTTACAAAGATGTACTCATCCCCCACCTCTTCGACATTCTTCCGTTCCTCATCCAATAAAAGGGAATGATAAATAATGGCTTTATCAACTGCTTTCCTGAATTTTCCGGGCTCAATGGGTTTAACGAGGTAATCGATGGCATCCACTTCATAACTGTCCAATGCATATTCGGAATAAGCAGTCGTAAAAATGATCAAGGTGTGTTTGGGAATACTTCTTGCAAATTCGATTCCGTTGATGCCCTGCATTTGGATATCCAAAAATACCAGATCGACAGCAGCGCTCTTCAAGTACTCGGATGCAGCTTCCGCACTGTTGAAAGAATCCAATAATTCTAATTGAGCCACTTGATCCACCAATTTTTTAATTCCTTTCCGAGCGATGGGTTCATCGTCTACGATAATACATTTCATACGTTATTTTTTATTTTTTAAATTATGGTCGTCCGGAACGCACATGTAATTCACCCGGGGTTTCACCCGGGGCCAACCGAGGGTGTGTCAAAAGGGCAAGTATTCTTTGAATAAGTTACGGATTGTAAGTTTG
>DAIQOU010000431.1:0-4424 GCA_036787725.1 Bacteroidales bacterium | reverse complement strand
TAACCGGTTAATCATCCTCGACTGTCATATAATAACAGCCTCTTTCCGGAATAATATCAACTCGTAAATTTGGATTGAGTATTAATTTATTAAATTTGCTTTTATGAAAACATTATCTTTTATTGTTTTATTCTTGTTCCTGTTAGGACATATCCGGGCAGGGGATGCATTCAGTCTTAATAAACTGAAGAAAGAAGATTCTTTCACTTTGAAAATAACCGTACCTGCCGGTTCGGGAAATGTTGATTCTCCTTGGGACTTTAAGGAAGTACAGAAAATAGAAGTTTCCTGCGAAGTCTTATCCGCAAACAACGATTCTGTTCGATTAGCTATTAAACCGACCAACTGGTTTGTTTGTTATCGGAACAAAAATTCATTGCAAACAGAAAAAACGGGTTGCAAACTGTATGCTTATTTAGACTCTTATTATTTCCAAACCACCACATGGGGTCATACCGGATCCATGTTCTATTTATTTAAAGAAAACAATGTAACGGCAGCTGTCAATACGAACGATGGAGGCATCAACATAACTTATGTCCCCATCCCGGAAGATAACGATAATCATGAAAAGTCGCGAAAGTTATGGCGTTCAAGCATTATGGATGTTCCCACCGGATTAAAATATTCCGAATACAACAGACTATATCCCGACATTGAGTTAGACTTTGAAAAAGTACTGCAATCTTCTCTCGAACATTTTTTCAAGGAATGGAGCACGACCGGTAAAGCCGGACTTCCCATTCCACAGATATTAGACCTGAGGAAAGAATATAACCTGACCGAAAATAACCCTGCTTTTGTTCAATTGGTTTCCGGATCGTTCAATCTCCCTTCTAACATTCATTTAACCTACCAAGCTCCTCAACATATACCGGAAGACAGAATATTTATTCTCTTGCAAGAAAATAAGATCAAACCCGTCAAACAAGCTGCCGGCATGTATGATTTCGACTTTTTCCTGTCATCTCCCAAACGGGTACGGCTGGGAGAGACAATCTTGGATCTGACTCCCGGAGATTCCATAACCATAACATACAACCCGGTTACCGGAAGTTATTCTTTCAGCGGAACGGGAGCCGGCAATTGTGCTTATATCAACAAGATCGCTGCATTCTATGAAGAGCGACCCTCTTTTTGTAAAGAGAGTCAAAAGGGTACATTTTCCCCGGAAGCAGTCGCCGAGTATTTCACTAAAGGAGAAACCTTACATAAAATGCTGTCCGAAACGTATGGGCACCGGATGAATCGCTATTGGAAAACCTCCGCCGAAATGGCTTACAATTACTGGTATGCCTCCGAGAAAATAAAACTGAATAATGAAATCATAAAATACCACCGGAAAAACAGTTCTGCCGAGTATGAAATTCCCTGGCAAGACAAACACTTCCATTCTTTACTCCCTTTTGTCGATTATCTGTATCAACCTTATACTTACGGGTCGCTTCTCGAACGCTTTTTCGAATATAAAGCCCTCCTTGCAAACGACGATGTGCTCAGCGGAATGAAATATTTCTTGTCTTATATCCCTAAGTATTATTTTTCCGATGCTTCTTTTTGGGGTTATCCCAAAACTTATCTTACCGGGGAATCTTTAAAATACCTGATGACTAATTACCACCTGAGCCAAAGTCAACGGGAATATGAAGACTTCTTGGAAAAAAACGTTGATCCGGAAATACGAAATACCCTTATTCATCTGCATGAACAATTAACAAAAGCAGAACCGGGAGCCAATATCAAGAACCTTGACTTGGCAATCCGACCCTCTATTCCGCTAAAAGAAAAGGCCGACGGCTATGTCGTTCTTTTTGTGGGTGATACTTTGCCCCCATCGTTTGAAAAGAATATGAAATCCATGTATGATGAAATAGCGAAAGAAAACTTATCCGATAAAATCAATGTATGTGTTATCACCTCCGAATCTCAAAAATCACGCTTTGATACCCGGCCGGAACTGCAACAAAAGATCACTTTCGTGCCGGACAATCAAATACGCGACTATTATGATAAAGTGGTATGTATTAAAGGAACTTACCTGACCATGAAGAATGACGGCACCCTGCTGGATCGATTCACAACGCCCTATGCCGGTGAGAATGACTCTTCTTCCCATTACATTTTATTCCTGATAAAAAAAGATATGGCTGCTCCGCAAAAAGAGAATACCGCATCAAGCGGTTATATATTCACCATTCTTCTTTCCGTTCTTTTGAGTATCGGGTTTACTTTTTTGATCGTTCGGACCATCATTAAACGACGTGAGCGAACCAAACGTGTCATCTCGGAACTCGAGCTGAAAGCTATCCGGGCCCAAATGAATCCGCACTTCACTTTCAATGCACTCGGTTCCATTCAACACCTGATCAATCAGAAGAAAGAAAAGGAAGCCAATGACTATTTGGTTCATTTTGCAACACTGCTCCGGATGGTATTATCTACTTCGGAAAAGATGTTTATTCCTCTTTCCGAAGAAATAGCCCAACTGGAACTCTATCTCCGGTTGGAACAATTACGTATTCCTTTCGAATATACGATCCGAATAGACGATAACATAAACCCCGAAAATGAAGAAATTCCGGGCATGCTGATCCAACCCATTGCAGAAAATGCCGTGAAACATGGAATTGCCGGAAACGGGAACGATCGTATAGTACTGGATTTCTCGTTATCGAACCGTATACTCTATATCTCCGTATCGGATTCGGGACACGGTTTTCATGATTCGGAAACCGGATCAAAAAAAGGCTTCGGCCTGCAAGCTGTTCATGATCGGTTGAAACTGTTGAACAAAGAGTTTCATCTCGATATAAACATGAAAATAGAAAATACAGTAACGGCCGGTAATCTTACCGGCTGTGCCGTAACCGTTTCCATGCCCATTTAAATAGTTCGACCCATGATCAATTCTCCCATACGCGCCATCATTGTAGAGGACGAACCCCATAACCGGGAAAACCTGCATACCCTTCTCGCCGATTTTTGTCCTTCTATAGAAGTGATCGGTTTATGTGCATCTGCTTCCGAAGGCCGGCAACAGATTATCGAGAACCGACCGGACCTGGTTTTTCTGGATGTGGAAATGCCCGGAGGAGATGGTTTCTCTTTGCTGGAAAGCCTTCCTTCGTGCGATTTTGAAGTAATATTTGTAACGGCTTTCTCCAATTATGCCATTAAAGCAATCAAGTTTTCGGCATTGGATTATATTGTGAAACCCATAGACGTAAAGGAATTGGTGAAAGCTGTCGATAAGGCCGTCGTCACCATTCGAAACAGCCGGAACAACTTCCGTATGCAAAACTTGTTGGACAATAAATACCGGAAAGATGATAAAAAGATAATCGCTTTACCCCTATCCGATAAAATCGAATTTGTAGAGATTGCCGATATCATACGCTGTGAAGCCGACGGTAATTATACTTTTTTTCACCTCAAAAACGGAGAACGATTATTAATTTCAAAGACACTCAAAGAATACGACGAATTACTTTCTCATTTGAATTTCCTCAGGGTCCATCAATCGCACCTGATCAATCTGAACGAAGTGAAAAGTTTTGTCAAGACAGACGGAGGATACATCCTGATGAAAGACGGTTCGAATGTAAGCATCTCCCGGCAACGAAGAGAAATGGTATTGGGTATTTTACATAAGAATAAAAGCTAAAAACGATCTTCTCTCCGAAGTCGAATATACTCATTATCCGGATCGTAAGGAATACCGGGAAGCTTAATCACCGTTAATATGCCGGTATCATGAATACAAACATAAAACATGTTACGTCCGGGGCCCTCTTCCAACGTGATTAAACTGTTTTCACGATGCCACTTGCCGGAAGAAATAAGATAATCCATACAATAATAAGAATAAGTATGATCTTCCCCGAGCTGTAATTGGAAATAAGTCTCGTCATTTCCTTGTTTTGTCCGATAAACGTTCTCTTCCGACTCACCAATCTCGGATTTCTTTTCTTTCAAGTCATTAACAGCTTGATGGAGCAATTCTTCCGTTAAAGGAGGGTAACGCCACCGATAAGGTATGGAATCACTCTCGTCCGAGAAGACAAAAGGCGAGCCGCTTAAAAACGCAAGACCGCTTTTTATACGGATTTCTTTTCCGGGAACATATTCTCCCTGCATCCGGTAAGCGGCCGACTCATCATTAAAAATAATTTTTCCGGGTATTGTCTCAAAGTTTCCGCAAGAAAGAAAGTTCGTTTGGGCCAAACCGGGCTCCAATTGATTAACAATACGGATAAAATAACTTTTCGACGGCTCGTAAAGCGTCAGGATACATTTAAGATTTTCACGTTTCATATTAAATATATAATTGCCCGAAACGTAATCTCCTTCTTTCGGTATCTCTTTTCTTTCTTGAGAATGGGAAAGAAAAGAGATAGCAAACATTATCAGTATAAAAAGAATGT
>DAIQOU010000048.1:0-16474 GCA_036787725.1 Bacteroidales bacterium | reverse complement strand
GAGATGATACTATTTTGTTGATACCAAAGGAAAATGTGGCAAGAGCGAATGTATTGAAATCTTTGAGTCGCATTATTCCTAATATTTAAAGAAAAGAAACCTAGTTTTTATTAAAAATTTTATTTATAAAACTCCGGCGAGATGGTGGTTTCAAACAACACTGCTCCGCTTAAGTCTTTATAAGTAAATATAAAAGTAAGGTCATTATCCCGGAAATACCTTAACTCCGGATTGGATTTGACGGCATTCACCAGTTGATTGACGATCGGACCTTTGTAAGCATTTATATCCACGGAATTCTTATCCACATTCAACAAGGTATAGTAATATTGAAGTGTTTTTTCTCCCGTAACAGCCATTTTATCCAACCGGGTCTCTTGATCTACCGGTAAAGGACAATTTTTATTTGTGTTCTCCACCACTTCTTTCATTTTGTCTTGAAGAGAGGGGGGAGAACACCGGATCAACAGTCCGCAACCCACGATCAACAACACATAAAATATACTTCTTAATCTCATTTTCCCGGATTTTAAGACATCATAACGGTTTATATTCCACGAAAGCTTCAATGGCCTCATAGCTGGCCAGTCCCAACTGACGATACAATCCGGCAGTAGCTTTGTTTCGTTCTTCCGACCGTTGCCAGAACAATCGTTCGTCACTGCCCAAGAAAGGAGCGCTTTCCATCTGAGATTGATGTTTTAAGATGGCATTTCGTTTGAACCTCAACTCTTCCGGAGAGATCGGAACCGCCATTTCAATATGATCGATCTCCCATTCCTGCCATGCTCCGCGATACATCCAAATCCGACAATCTTTAAACCATTTTTCACCCTTCAGTTCATCTACAGCAGCCAATATGGCATCCAGGCAAACTTTATGTGTTCCGTGAGGATCGGCCAAATCGCCCGCAACAAAAACCTGATGAGGACGAACAGATTGCAAATAATCTTTTACAATCGCAATATCCGCTTCCGAAAGAGGCTTTTTCTTAATGCGTCCGGTCTCATAAAAAGGAAGATCCAAGAAAGCAATATTATTGGTGTTCATTCCGATATAACGGCAAGCCGTAGTGGCTTCCTGCCGCCGGATCCTTCCCTTCATAAAAAGAATATCCGGAGTATCGATATCATCTTGCTTCTTATCTTTCAATAAAAATTTCAAGATTTCATCGTATTTTTTCTTCAATAATTCATTTTCCGGATCATATTTCTTTCTCACATCTTCCAAAAAAGAAACATAGCGGATTACTTCTTCATCTCCCACAGCAATATTTCCGGAAGTCTGGTAAGCCACATGTACATTGTGTTTTTGATCTACCAGCCGTTTGAATGTACCACCCATGGAGATTACATCATCATCGGGGTGAGGGCTGAAAATAATAACCCGTTTGGGGTAAGGAACCGCCCGTTCGGGACGATTGGTATCATCCGCATTCGGTTTTCCTCCCGGCCAACCGGTTATGGTATGCTGTAAATCATTAAAAATCTTGATATTTACATTATAAGCCGATCCATATATAGCCAACAACTCTTCCAGTCCGTTATCCTGATAATCCTTATTGGTCAGCTTCAAAATGGGCTTATCCAGTTTTTGACACAGCCATACGATAGCACGGCGAATCAGTTTATTGGTCCAATCGCAATTGGTTACCAACCAGGGACGATTGATGCGTGTCAGTTCGTAAGCAGCATTCAAATCGATATATACATGCGCATTGGGATGGGTTTGCAAAGCGGATGCCGGAACGGCATCGGTTACGGGACCCTCTACGACATCTTTAATGCTTAAAGCCTTATCTTCCCCCCAAGCAATCAAGGCAATCTCTTTTGATTGCAGGATGGTGGAAATTCCCATCGTCACGGCACTGACCGGCACTTTCTCGATCGATCCGAATGTATTTACGGCTTCTTTTTTGGACTGAATATCAAGCAATATCATCCGTGTTTTGGAGTTCATGCTGGAACCTGCAATATTGATTCCTATATTTCCGGCGCGTCCCAACCCGAGTAACAAATAATCGATTCCGATCCGCATGATCGTTTGTTCGTATGTCTTGCAATAATTCAGGATTTCCTCTTTCGAAACAGAGCCGTCGGGCGAATGAATGTTCCTCGGATCAATATCCACATGATCCAAAAACGATTCCTTCAGCAGTTTCAGGTTACTTCCCGATTGAGGATGCAGAGGATAAAACTCGTAAATATTAAATACGATCACATTCTTAAAGCTTAATTTTTCTTCGTTGTGAATCCGTATTAATTCCTGATAGATCGTCTGCGGAGACTGACCTCCGGGCAATGCCAGTACAAAGCTCATGTTGGCAGCTTGTTTCTCGCGAATCTTTAAGGCAATATCCTTTGCTATTTGCAAAGAAGCTTCCCCGGAAGACTCATAAATCCGAGTAGGGATTTTCTCATACCGCGTCAATACCGCCAGCTCAAACTCATTCTCCGGGCGATAATAACGTTGAGGGACCCTGTCCAATACGATTTGTGAACTTAAATCCGTCTTCATAAGTTGTTATTTTTATTAAGCTAACAAAGTTATTATTTATTTTTCGGAAAGAGAACGGGCATCCGCATTTTTATACATTCAAGATGAAGCTATAAAATGAGATACGAAAGAACGGGTAGGGGCAAAGCAGCCATCGGGATGATGCCTAGTCGAACTTCTCTACTCCGGCCATATCAAAAGAAGAAGTAAAAGAAGCTGCCAATGAACCGGCAAAGTTCGAATAAGTAAATTGCGACTTATCTCCTGCATACCACGCGGGAGAATAATTATCTTGTTGCAAGACAGAATGAAATTTCATGCTCCATTGGTTTTCTACATCTAAGGCTACTGCATAAGGCAACATTGCTTCAAACCGTTCAACAGTATGCTCGGGTGTTATAAGCACGCCCAATTGACTCTCATCAGCAATTTCCAAATACATTTTAAACCCTTCCAATTCGGATCGGACGCGAATTCCCAACGGAGTAAAAGCGCTTATTGAAAAAGCATATACCAAAAATCCGCCTAACGAAAAAACCGCAAAAACTCCGGAAATAAGATCCTTAACAGACATCACAATCAACCCCGTCACCATGGGAAAAATAAAAAAACTTCCAAATAGTAAAAGAAAAACTTTTGTAAATCCCGATTCTACTTGTAAGCCTCCATAAAAAAAGAAAAAACCGAAAACAAAAAAGGGAAGTAATAAAAAGAAGATGATTATAACATCTGAACCCGTCAATATCCAATAAGCAGTTAAAACGATAACAGAAAGAACGATCGCTGTAATAATGTATTTTATGTTCTTATTAAAATAGGCTTTCAAGTTCCAAGTATTGTCCAAGTATTTTCTTAGCAAGCGCATCGAATAAAATATCTTTGAGTTGCCGGAGTGATTTACCGGTACTGTTCTTTGTCCGGAAAATAACTCATAATAAACAATACGTTCATCCTCCGACAATCCTCCCTTATTTTCCATTCCGAACAGTTGAAACTTTTTCTTCTTTTGAATAATAAGTACATTCTTTATGGCCATGGACAGAGCAGATACCGTAAAAATCTTATCATCCCATGCTCTTTTGTAAAGATACCGAATCAAAACGGGAGACCATCCGTGAGGTGAATCAAACAGAGGAACAACAGGAGGTTTCTTCGGATTTCGACCGACTTTAAACCAAGTGAAAACATAATAAATCAACAAAATAAAGATTCCGATCAAAAAACCGATCTCCTTTGAAATTTGTTCCCAAAACTGCGATTCCCGAATGGCCGATAAATCAAACTCCAAAGCGGAATGATCGGTTACTTCCACCCGATTTGTCATATCTATCTTAATATCATTCCGGGAAGGAATTATTTGGCCGGATTCCCCATTATTCCGAATAAAAGCAGCTATAGTCAAGATCAATAACAGAAAAGGAAATACTTTCATACTCATCGTTAAATTTTAGTACTTTTGACAAAAGTAAAGATTATTTTCAAAAATGTTTTAGCATGTATACAAAACAATTCCTATTGTCTATGGAAGGAAGATCTTACAAAATATTATTCCGATTCTTCTCTTATTTATCGGGTAAACCGGGAAGATTTCCTTTCTTCATAAAATACAAATTAATTGTAGGAACTTTTCTCCTTGGCTTAAGCCAAATTTCATGCAATAAACCCACGCAGCCAATCGGTATCGAAACAATGAAAGTTATTGAAGACAGTATATTACAGAGAGATGTCTTTATTCAAGTACCCGACCCTACAGAAGTATTTCCGTCTGAAGTAATCGATATTCCTCCCGTTGCGCCCGAAGGAGACTTAATCACTTTTTTAGAGGGAGTACGAAGCCGAATAAAATATTCCGATCAAATGCTTATCAAAGAAGAAGAAGGAATAGTGACTGTATGCTTCATCATCGATGAGGAAGGAAATCTTGTCGATATAAATATTATGAGAAGTTTTTCTTTCGATGCCGATAAAGAGGTGATCCGAATATTATCGTTGTCCAAACCATGGATACCCGGCAAGCATAAAGGGAAAAAAGTAAAGACTTCTTTCACTCTCCCGGTTGTTTTCAAACTTCCCAAAAACTAAAATTAAAGCAAAGGAATAAAATTACTTTTTAGTTTATTTTATTCTTTTTCTCTTTCGAAGGAAAATCACCAAAAGGCTTATAAGAGGGATAAAAACGATTCTATTTTCAATTAAGAGATCGAAATCACGGGACCGGGCCCGTAATTCGAAGTCTATTATGTTTAATTGAGAAAATAATATCAAGTAAAAAATCCGATTGTCTTGATCTCCGGCTAATCTGCTCTTGATCTCTTCTCGGTTTACCCTTGATCAATTTCTCTTTTGCTCCCGATCCGGCACCTAAAAGCTCTTGATCAGTTTTTCTTCCGATAAAGCTATTATTTTAAACACTCGAAGTAATTGAATAGGAGAGTCGGGAGTCGGAAATCCACAGGGTTCGCTTATTCTTTCCCGGCGGCCCGGCAGAAAGACGTCTCTATCAAGAATTAAAGACATGGAAGGTGATGTGCGAAGGAGAAAGGTGCGAAAGAGAAAAGGAAAAAGGCAGGCAATTACACAACCGTTTGTATACTTATCAATAAAAGCAAATGAAGCTTATTCCGCAGAATAAGAATAGTGTCCCGTAATCGTAAAAGCAAACAAACAATCTTCCAAGACCTGGCCGGCCCCGATATTATGAACGATCAGCGGACGTTTTCCGTTACGGGATTTTTTCCCCACTACTATTCCGATATGGGTCATTCCATTAGGCAAATCCCAGGAAACCACATCTCCGGGAGCATAATCATCCGGATTATCGGTGATCGGTTTAACCGTTCCTTTTCGGGAAAAGAAAGTCATCAGATTGGGTACTCTCCGATGATCAATATTGGGATCGGGCCTCTTGAGTCCCCATTTCTTGGGATATTTATCAAAATGTTGCTTCATATCCTCATGTACTTCTTTCTGCAAATCGATTCCGATTTTACGAAAAGCCCGTATAACAACATCCGTACAAACTCCTCTGTCCGGGGGAACATCTCCATTGGGATAAGGAATGGAAAAATAAGAAGGGTCGTATCTTACTTTATCTTTAGTCAATTCCAAAGCAGCCCGGGAAAGCGCATTTTCCTCATCGGCTTGAGTCGCGACTGTTTCGGAAGGAAGGGCTTCGGAAGTTTTACCCGGTTGGCACGAAACACAAATAAAAAAGCAAAAAATATAAAAAAATCGGGTCATTTATTTCGATTTATAATATAATCGATTAAATGTAAAAAGGCGGTTTTACCTTCCGAATCGGGGAAGTCGTCCAACACAAGGACAGCCTTTTGTTTTATATCTTCCATTTGTTGTCGGGCATATTCAATGCCGCCGTTTCTCTTGGCAAATTCAATCAGGCGATCAACGTTTTCCGTTCGAAAATCTTTTTCCCGGATAATCTTCGTTGCATGGTCGGAATCTTCTTTGGGTGCCGTACGTAATGCATACAGTAAAGGCAATGTAACTTTTCCTTCCCGTATATCGTTTCCGGTCGGTTTTCCGATATCGCCCTGGTCAAAATAGTCAAAGATATCATCTCTTATTTGAAAGCACACACCCAAATATTCGCCCAACAATCGAAATTTATTGACGGTTTCTCCATCTGCTCCTGCTGACAGAGCTCCTATCTCCGTACAAGAAGAAAGCAATACAGCCGTTTTTTTTCTTATAATTTCAAAATAAGTTTCTTCGTCCACGATTGTATTTCCTTCCGAACCTGCCCATTGATTCAATTCTCCTTCGGTCAGGTTAAGAGCAAGGTTGGAAATGATGGCCAGCACAGTGAGGCTTTGAGTCATTACCGCTTTCATGATGGCAATAGAAAGGATATAGTCACCCAGCAAGACTGCAGCCTTATTATCGTATTTGGCATTTAACGAAGGGATTCCGCGCCGTTGTTTTGTATCATCCACCACATCGTCATGAATTATCGTAGCCGTATGCAACAGTTCCATGATCGTAGCATAGCGGATCGATTTTTCATTGACGTCTCCGCAAATCCGGGCCGACAATAAAAGTATAAGCGGTCGTATTCTTTTCCCGCGAGATCGGGTTACATAATCAATCATTGATTGAAAATCAGGAGAATGCCCCTGCAAAGCTTCCTCATAAGAAGCAAAAAACGCTTCCATTTCTTCTTTTACAGGCTTTACTATATCCGAATGTTTATCCATTTTTCCTCAATAAAGCGCAAAGTTAAAAATAAATTCAAGACAAAAGTATAAAGCTGAAGGTGTAAAGTATTTTTAATACCTTTGTATCAATACGAAGTATAACAGCCGGGGAGCTATTTCGGTTGAAATTTTTAATAAATATACCCATGAAATTATTTTTATTAGATGCTTATGCATTGATTTACAGGTCATATTATGCCTTTATAAAAAATCCGAGGATCAATTCCAAAGGACAAAATACTTCCGCCATTTTCGGATTTATAAATACCTTGGAAGATATTTTAAAAAAGGAGAATCCTACTCACATCGGAGTTGCTTTTGATCCTTCCGGACCGACTTTTCGCCATGAAGCCTACGAACTTTACAAAGCTCAGCGAGAAGAAACACCGGAAGTGATTCGGGAATCGGTTCCGATTATTAAGGAAATTATTGAGGCTTATCGTATTCCGATTCTCGAAGTGCCCGGATTTGAAGCCGATGATGTAATCGGAACACTGGCTAAAGAAGCATCTTCCGAAGGTTTTGAAGTATACATGATGACTCCCGATAAAGATTATGCCCAATTGGTAGGTCCGGGTGTATTTATTTATAAACCCAAATACGGAAGTAACGATTTTGAAATCCTCGGAGTGGAAGAAGTAAAGAAGAAATACGGATTGGAAAATCCGTTGCAAATCATTGATTTATTGGGATTAATGGGAGATAAATCGGACAATATTCCCGGCTGTGCGGGAGTGGGAGAGAAGACTGCTCAAAAACTGATTGCCGAATTCAATACCATTGAAAATTTATTGGAAAATACGGAAAAGCTGAAGGGAGCTTTGAAAACTAAAATCGAGACGAATAAAGAAATGATTCTTTTTTCAAAATTCCTGGCCACCATCAAAACCGATGTTCCCATTTTATTTGAACCTGATAAACTGAAACGCGATAAACCGAATGAAGAAAAATTAAAAGAGCATTTCGAGCAACTGGAATTTCGTAATTTGATTATGCGTGTATTGGGAGAAGATAAAAAAACTGCGGTTACAGCCAAAAACGGACCTGTTCAGGGAATACTTTTTCCTGAATTCGATTCGGAAACGACAACCGAGCCGGAAAATAAGTTTGACACTGTAAAGACAGTTAATCCTTCTTATCAATTGTTGGACAGTGAAGAAAAAATAAACGATTTAATCGAGAATATTCTGACAGAAAAGGCATTTTGTTTTGATACCGAAACTACGGGAATCGATCCGATCAGTGCCGAGTTGGTAGGGGTATCGTTTTCGGTAAAAGAAAAAGAAGCCTATTATTTACCTGTTCCGGATCAGGAGTCCTCCGGCTTACTCGACAAATTCAAGGGAGTACTGGAAAATAAAGAAATTCTCAAAATAGGGCAGAACCTCAAATATGATATTATAGTATTAAGGAAATACGATATCCGGGTAGAAGGCCCTCTATTCGATACCATGATCGCCCACTATCTGTTGAATCCGGAACTCCGTCATAATATGGATTATCTGGCAGAAACTTATCTCCACTATCAAACCATCCACATCGAAGAACTGATCGGTCCGAAAGGAAAAAACCAGTTAAGCATGCGACAAGTTCCTCTCCCGAAAGTCATAGAGTATGCCTGTGAAGATGCCGATATCACTTTACAATTAAAACACGTTTTTGAAAAAGAAATTGAAAAAAATAACTTCACCGAACTGTTTTATCAAATAGAAATGCCTCTCATCCATGTATTGGCAGACATGGAATTAACGGGAGTAAAAGTGGACACCAAAGCATTAAAAGCTTATTCCGGCGAATTAACAAAAAAAATGGTCGCCATTGAAAAAGAAATTTATGAAATCGCAGGATATGAATTCAATGTCAATTCGGCGCGCCAAATCGGAGAACTCCTTTTCGATCGTCTGAAAATCGTAGAAAAAGCCAAGAAAACTAAAACAGGACAATATACCACCAGCGAAGATATTCTGGAACAATTGCGTTCAAAACATCCCATTATCGAAAAAATTCTGGATTACCGGGGCGTAAAAAAATTATTGAGTACTTATATTGATGCTTTACCGGCCCTCATTAATCCTCATACCGGAAAAGTACACACTACTTTCAATCAAACCGTTACTTCAACAGGGAGATTAAGTTCCACAGGACCCAATCTGCAAAATATCCCCATTCGGGATGCCGAAGGAAAAGAAATAAGAAAAGCCTTTATTCCCGATGAAAACTGTACTTTTTTCTCAGCAGACTACTCTCAAATCGAGCTGAGAATCATGGCTCATTTAAGCGGAGATCAAAATATGATCGATGCATTTAGCGAAGGACAAGACATTCATGCAGCAACAGCCGCCAAAATTTATAAAATTCCGTTAGAAGAAGTAACCAAGGATATGCGTCGAAAGGCTAAAACAGCCAATTTCGGGATTATTTACGGAATTTCCGTCTTCGGATTGGCAGAACGATTGGCAATCCCCCGTGCTGAAGCCAAGCAACTCATTGACGGTTATTTCGAAACTTATCCCGAAGTAAAAAAATACATGGATGAAAGTATCGAAAAAGCAAGACAAAACGGGTATGTAGAAACTTTATTTAACCGAAAAAGATTTTTACCGGACATCAATTCACGCAATTCCGTGGTGAGGGGATATGCAGAAAGAAATGCCATTAATGCCCCGATACAAGGTTCGGCCGCCGATATAATAAAAGTAGCCATGAACAGAATATACCAAGCTTTCCGGGAAGAAAATCTAAAATCCAACATGATACTTCAAGTACATGATGAGTTGAATTTCAATGTCCTCAATGAAGAAAAAGAAACAGTTAAATCCATTGTAATGCGGGAAATGGAAAATGCAGTGAAACTTCAGGTACCGATCATAGCCGATTGCGGAATGGGAAAAAACTGGTTGGAAGCACATTAAAATGTGTTTCCGACTTTAACTTTGAAATATATTCTTCTTAATAATCAGCGTTTCTCCCAACGTCAAGCAATTTGTTTTTTTATTGTTCATTTTTTTTAGCTCATTCACTGAAATTCCGTATGCTTGAGCAATAGAGAATAAAGTATCTCCGTTTTTTACTTCATGTTGATCCGAGAAAACAAGACCCTGAGACTTTTTAACCACTAAGGTTTGTCCGACATGAATACGGTCGTTGCGAAGGTCGTTCATCTTTTTCAACTCGGAAACGGAAATGTTATACTTCAAAGCCAACACAGAAATCGATTCGCCCGCTTGGACTTGATGAGTTTGAGAAGAAGAGGGAATTTCGATGGAAGCGCTTATTTCTTTTCCGATAACCAGCATTTGCCCGACACGAATACGATCGCTTGAAAGATTATTCATTTCTTTCAGTTCGGAAACGGAAACACCATACTTCACCGCCAATAATGAAAGAGACTCACCCGATCGAACCCGATGAGTTTGGGAAGAGGGAGAGGTCTCGACAGAAGTGTTCATTCCTTTTCCGACACTCAGCTTTTGTCCGATACGAATACGGTCGCTTGAAAGATTATTCATTTCTTTCAGTTCGGAAACGGAAACACCGTACTTCACCGCCAACAACGAAAGAGACTCACCCGATCGAACCCGGTGAATTTGGGAAGAACCAGGAGAAACATAAGAAGGAGAATTCCCCGGTCTTACTCGAATAAAAAGTTCCTGACCCGCTTTGATCCTGTTATCCAGAAGATTGTTGTTTCTTCTCAATTCGGCAATAGGAATATTATACAAAGAAGAAATCAACGATAATGATTCTCCCGATCGGACCATATGGTAAATTTTAGAGATAAAAGGGTCTCCCGGTTTGATGACTCGAGAAGCTTTGAGATAACGTTTTTTAAAATAAGGTTCATTCGAGTCTGAAATAGTTACTCCTTGAGAGTAGGAAGCATGTATAAATTTAAAACTCCCGTCTTTTTTTGCAGAAACAACAATTCCGACATGGCCTACCACTCCATTCCGCTTCACCCCATCAAAAAAGACTAAATCGGCTTTTTTCAATTGGGATTGTTGCACCGGTGTGAATTGTTTTGCCTGATGCCAAGACGCACGAGGCAATTCATAACCGAAATTTCTAAAAATATAAGCAGTAAAACCGGAACAATCAAAATAGTCCACCCCGTTTGCTCCGTATTGATACGGAACACTCAAGAATTTCTTTCCGTAGTTTACAATGGAGTCGGCAATAATATTAAATTGACCGGCAGCCTGTAATCCTACTGAAAAAAATAAATAAATCAGGATTGTTGTCGCTTTTTTCATGAACATGTTGTCTCTGCAAAAATAGATATTTTACTTAATAATATAAAGTAATTATACTGTTTTAACAAAATTTTATTACCGGGATAACAACACCTATTTACAATTTACTTTATTAATTTCTAATTACAAGAACGAAATTGAATAACACTCATCTATAAATAGTTGATTAAAAACCAATTAATACAATATAAAACCATCAAACATCAATAGAACGAAAATCTCCGCTTACTTTTAAGTATATATAAAATAAAATCTGTGCAGATAGTTTTGAAAGGTTAGGAAAAAGGATAGACAAATTATAAAAACCTTTAGCATTTATTAATCAAAAGGCATGCAACAAATAGATTTCCAAACTCGTTTCTATAGAAATCATAAACGAAGAGTTATGGAAAATAATAAATGGATCATTCTCAGAAATAAAGGATTCGGATATCTTCCTGAAATCTGTTTCATTATTTTTTTTGGTTATTGGTTTCCCGAAAACTATACGGGAGAGTATGTCAAATACCTGTCTGTTCTTTTTATAGGAATCATTCTATTGGAAATGGTATGGAAAAATAAAATGTACAGCATTATTTTATCTTGCATTCTAAGTTTAATATCCGTAATTATGCTCTATAACCTTATTCCTGTTTTTGACTTGATTCCGCCCGGAGATTCAGAAGCATTAAAATCTGTATTTACTAATTGGATCCTGTTTACAGGCCTTGCCGGCATGGCTATTATCATGCCTTGGAAGTATATGCCCAAAAACAAACTCATTTATTCTTATTGACTAAAAACCTGTCACCAACAAATTACGAGCTGCTTTTAAGCTGCACTTTTGATATTTGGAATATGCAGATGCAGCACGAGAGCGAATTTTTTCGGCCGATTCATTATTTACATATCCGGATAAGGCGTCATGTAAAGTATAGGCTTCAGGCGCCATTAATCCCGTAGTCCATACTACCGGATTCGCATTTGCCTGTTTAATATGAGGAGAAAAGAAACGCTTACTTATACAAGCCAAAATAATACAGTCTCTTATCTTATTATCTTTATTATCAAAGGTTTCCGATAAATTAAAATCCATTAATCCATCATGACCAATATATGAAATCATTCGGGCATTTCCATGGATTCCAATGACTTTATTGTTTATATGCAGCGTATCTTTTTCCATTCCGGAACAAGCAGATAAAAATTTTTGCGTACAATGTTTAATGTATTTTCCGTTATAAGCATCTGCCACCAAATAAAAATTCTTCTTGGAAGTATTTACAAACACCACCCGTTCCAATAATTCGGTATCGGACTTTTCTGTTCTCAGCCATTTCCATTCCTTACTCTTTTTAAAGTAGGTACGTATCCCATATCCGCATCCCCAATATAAATTGTTATCGGGATCTTGTCCGTTTCCGATTTTAGCAGGGACGGGGACAATCCCTTGATACTTATTATCACATAAAGCAACAAAGACATGGATGGTCTTTGTCAGGGTATCATAAGATTCTACGCAACCATTTTGCGAAGCCGTCTCCGGTTCTACGGCTTTTGAAGTGCAACCAAAAACAAACGTACTCCATAATAAAATAATCAACAGTGAAATTCTCATTTTACTTCTTCTTTCTTTTAAGGAAGTTATTGATTACCATAATGAAAAAAAGTCCGGTAAATGCCCCGAACAAATCAAATACAAAATCCATCCAATCGCCTGACCGGTGAATAGATATATATTCCTGTACCAACTCAATCGCCCCCGTGTATAAGACAGGAATTAAAAAAGGACCTGTTAATATCTGTCTAACCTTTTGAGACTTACGGAAATAAGAACTCTGTTCGAAATAAATAATTAAGGAGAGGCCGGCAGTCATTAAAAAATGAATATACTTATCCAAGTTAGGAACCTCTATCTTAGGGAGTCCGCTTAGTTTTACTACACAAAAATAAAGCAAAGCAATTGATACAGAGATACTTATCCAGTATTTTTTTATTATTTGCATTATTCCTCCAATTTCAATAGTATATTCTCACTTAACTGCGAAGCTCCTATTCTGAAATAATTCGAAGAAAGCCATTCCGGTCCCAACACTTCTTTTACAATAGTATAATACTTTACAGCCTCTTCAACAGTACGTACTCCTCCTGCAATTTTAATTCCTATCTTATTGTTATTCAGCTCATTATATTCTTTTATAGCCTTACACATTACATAAACAGCTTCCAAAGTAGCTCCTATTGGTTCTTTTCCGGTAGAAGTCTTTATAAAATCCGCTCCCGAATAGATAGCTAACAAAGACGCCTTCTTGATCAACGAAGCGGTCTTTAATAAACCGGTTTCTAAAATCACTTTCAAAAGGACAGGATCTTTACACACTTCCTTCAATTCCTGAATTTCTAATGAAGCTTCTTCCAAATCATTATCCAAAAAGGAACCTATGTTCAAGACCACATCCACTTCATCCGCTCCATCAGTCACAGCAAGAGAAGCTTCCGCAATTTTTACCTCTATAAATGTTTGAGAAGAAGGAAAACCACCTGCTACCGTAGCGATTTTCACATCAGCAGTTAATGATTCTTTCACCACAGAAACAAAATTCGGATAAACACAAACTGCAGCCGGATTGTCCATATCCGAACGAGAAGAATCGAAAGTATTTATCTTTTCGATAAACTTCCAGACAGATTCCTTTGAATCAGCAGTATTCAACGATGTTAAATCAATACAGGAATAAAGGAATTTCCATACTTCTTGTGTATGGTTTTCTTGAAACTTTTTTTCGATTAATTCTGAGACTTTGTCCCTGATATCCCGATCATTCAACTTAAAATCAAACTTGCCCAATATTTCTTCATACTTATTCATAATCGATCTTTCTTATTTTTATTTTTGATTTTCCAAAAGTAACATAAAATAGAATTTCATTCCCTTGCCCCACTTAATTTTTCATTATTTTTATGTCTTTCGATATCTCTTTGTGTTTTTTTATCTAAGTTTTTATAAAAAGCTTCTGTTAAATCAGTCCCGGTTTGGTTGGCCAAGCAAATTAAAACCCAGAGGACATCGGCCATTTCATCGGCCAAATTGTATTTTAGATCTGTTTTTTTAAAGGATTGATCGCCATAAGTTCGAGCAATAATGCGGGCCAATTCACCCACTTCTTCCGTTAAAATCGCCATATTTGTCAACTCACTAAAATACTTCACGCCAATGGTATTAATCCAATCATCTACTTTTTTCTGAGCTTCTTTAATAGTCAAATCCATCTTTTATTCTTTATTTTTGGAGTCAATTATAATAGTTACCGGTCCGTCATTTACCAATTCTACTTTCATATCAGCACCAAAAACCCCGGTTTTTATATCTTTTCCCAAATAAAAAGTTAATTTCTCACACATTTTCTCGTATAAAGGAATGGCAATATCCGGCTTAGCCGCCCGAATATAAGATGGACGATTTCCTTTTTTAGTAGAAGCGTACAATGTAAACTGACTTATACATAAAATTTCTCCGGAAACATCTGTTACCGACTGATTCATAATTCCCTTTTCATCGTCAAAAATCCGCAAATTGACAATTTTCTTACATAAAAATTCAATATCATCGGAATCATCGGAATTTTCTATGCCTAACAACAGCAATAGTCCGTAAGATATTTGGGAATGAATTTTTGAGTTTATACTGACAGAAGCTTTTGATACACGCTGGATTACAGTTCTCATTTTATCTTTAGATTTAACCCGTTAAACAATAATGAAGCTTTATGTTTTCCTATTAAAGAAGCAATTTCTTCAAAAGGAACTTCTTTCATTTTCTTCACACTTTTATAATGAGCCAACAGTGAAGTCTTGGTACTTTCGCCAATTCCCTTTATACTGTCCAGTTCTGAAATAAGCTGACTCTTACTTCGTTTTTTTCGATGAAATGTGATTCCGAAACGGTGAGCTTCATCTCTCAAGTGTTGAATCAGCTTCAAACTTTCGGAATTCTTATCCAAATAAAGGGGAATAGGATCATTGGGAAAATAAATCTCTTCCAATCGTTTGGCAATTCCCACAATTCCGATTTTCCCGTACAAATCAAGTGCTTTTAATGCATCCGTAGCAGCATGAAGTTGTCCTTTACCTCCATCAATCACTATCAATTGAGGCAGATCTTCGCTTTCATTCAATAATCGTTGATATCTTCGGAATACCGTTTCATACATAGAAGAAAAATCATCCGGACCGACTACCGTTTTTATATTAAAATGACGATAATCTTTCTTTGAAGGTTTTCCTTTTTTAAATACCACACAAGCAGAAACAGGATTAGTTCCTTGTATATTTGAATTATCAAAACATTCAATATGAACAGGCAGTTCTTGTAAATGCAAATCTTTCTGCAAAGTAAGCAATACTCGGGTTCCTCGTTGTTCCGGATTCAAATTCTCGGCCCTTTTTAATTGTTCCAATTTATATTGTTGTACGTTTCGCTCCGACAATTCCAACAATTTCTTTTTATCTCCTCGTTGAGGAACGGTAAAAGAGGTTCCCGAAATAGAAATATCCGGGATAAAAGGAACAATAATTTCTGAAGCTTTACTTTTAAAACGAGTTCTGAGTTCTACTATGCCTAAAGCAAAAATTTCCTCTTTAGGTTCATTCAATCTTATTTTATATTCAATAGTATATCCTTGAACAATAGAACCGTTTCGGATATGCAAATAATTAATATATACCGATTGTTCATTTTCTTCAAAAGAAAAAACATCAATATTTGTCAATTTAGGAGTAACTACCACGAATTTTGCTCTATATTTCTCTATAAGATCATATTTTTCTTTCACTTTTTGTGCCTCTTCAAAATGCAGTTCTTTGGCAAGGCTTTGCATTTCTTCAAGCAATTGTCTACTGATATGATGGATATTTCCATTTAATATTTCTTTTATTTCACGAATATTCCGATTATAATCTTCCTCAGACTGATATCCTTCACATGGTCCCAAGCATTTCTTAATATGGTATTGCAAACAAACCTTAAACTTTTTTTGTTTGATATTGTCGGCTAATAAAGGTAAATTACAAATACGAATAGGATATAATTCGCCGATTAAATTCAGGATTAATTTCATTAGAGTAAGAGAAGGGTAGGGGCCGAAATAATCTGATTTATCTTTTATTAAATTTCGAGTAGAAAAAACCCGAGGAAAAGGTTCATTTTTCACAACAATCCAAGGATAAGTCTTTCCATCTTTCAGCATTATGTTATAACGAGGTTGATATTCTTTTATCAAACTATTCTCCAACAATAACGCTTCTTCTTCCGATTCTACTACTAAATAACGGATTTTTCTTATTTTCCGTACTAAAATCCGAGTTTTGGCATCTGCATGATTCTTATTAAAGTAAGAAGAAACTCTTCGCTTAAGGTTTTTAGCTTTCCCGACATAAATAATTACATCCGAGTCATCATAATACTGATAACACCCGGGAGCTTCAGGTAATAATGAAATAGTTTGCTTTAATTCCGCTTCTATGTCTGCTTTC
>DAIQOU010000430.1:0-4425 GCA_036787725.1 Bacteroidales bacterium | reverse complement strand
CCAATGTTTTTTATTATTAATAAAGAAGACGGTTCTTTATATATAAGTGATCCTATTTTAACTAATTACAATTTATATAAACCCGTGATTTGCAGAGATCATATTTTTGTTAATTCTGCCGTGTATTTAAGTATGTATTCCAAGATAGGTGCTTGGACCAATTATGGGATGCATTCGGAAGCCGCATTTGAAAGCCCTCTTTATTATCAAATGCAAAGTGACGGAAAAACGCTCTATTTGGGAGAAGAAGACGGACGTTTTTATGCTTTACCGTTTACTTCCAATGCCGTTTTAGAGGGTGAAAATGATATTACGGATCCGGAGAACAATTTCCGGAACCGAAAAGAGTTGTTTAAATGGGTATATCAATCTTCAGCTTATCCGCAATCACCTTCCGCTTCAAAAAACTATACGGCTTTGGTTGATGATATTTTCATTGTTAACGTAAGGAAGAAAGAAAATAATCAAGAGGCGTTGGTAGGAATAAATACGAATACCGGTAAAGAGCAATGGATTTTTGAAGCCGGAGAGCAAATACTGAACCAAAATGTAATTGGAAATGAAATTATCGGATACACGAATAGTTATATTTTTGTTCTTAATATGAAAGGTGAACTGAAAGGAAAATATCCGATTGATGATAGGGATTTATTTCCTTTGTCTAATATTGTAAGTACAAAAACTTCCGATTTACTCTTTTCTACGACTAAAGGTATTGTCTTTGTTAATCGGTCCGATAAAACAACAGCATTAAAAATTCCTTATGATTTTACAAAAAATCATTATAATATCGATTATGTACATTATTTTGGAAATTAATTTTCGAATCTGTTAATCTTCTTATTTGGAAAGCATTATAAATGTTGAGTTATTCATTCAATAAATCCGGACGGAGTTGTTTGGTTCTTTCCAACGCCTGTTGGAACTCCCACTCCCGGATATTGGCCTGATGCCCGGAAAGCAATACTTCCGGGACTTTCCATCCTTTATAATCTGCCGGACGGGTGTAGACAGGCGGAGCCAATAAATTATCCTGAAACGAATCGGACAAAGCGGATTGTTCGTCTCCTATTGCTCCGGGAAGCAAACGAACTACAGCATCCGTTATTACAGCAGCAGCCAGTTCTCCGCCGGTCAACACATAATCTCCGATAGAAATTTCTTTTGTGATCAAATGTTCCCGAATTCGATAATCAATTCCTTTATAATGTCCGCAAAGGATGATCAGATTTCGGGAAAGAGATAAATTATTGGCCATGGATTGGTTCAACATTTCTCCGTCCGGCGAAGTATAAATGACCTCATCATACGTTCGATGTTCTTTAAGAAAAGAAATGGCCCGGTCAATCGGCTCACACTTCATAACCATTCCCGCAGCACCTCCAAACGGATAATCATCCACCCTTCGATGTTTATCTGAAGAATAATCTCGAAGGTTATGTATCTCAATCTCTACCAACCCTTTTTCTTTTGCTCTCTTAAGAATGGAACAATTTAACGGGGCTTCCAGCATTTCAGGTAAAACAGTGATAATATCTATTCTCATATAGAGGACTTATCCGCATTTGGAACTTCCGCAACCCGTACAGATCAGGCATCCTTCCTGATAAACCAATCGTTCGCTTCCGCAATTGGGGCATTTTTTCCCTTTGACTTCCACTCCATCCGCAATGTATTTCTTCAATGCCCTTTCCACTCCATTTTTCCACGTATTGATGGATTCGCTGTTTAATTCCAGTCCTTGTACCAATTTAATGACTTGTTCAATCGGCATTCCATATCTCAACACGCCTGAAATCAATTTGGCATAATTCCAATATTCGGGATTGAATTTATCGGAAAGGCCTTCGATTGTTGTTTTATATCCTCGTTTATTGGTATATTGAAAATCATATCGTTTATTTCCGTTTTCGTCTACATTTTTAATAATAGTTCCCTTCATTATGCTTTTGGGAAGAAATATTCCTTCTTCTTCGTCATTCAATCCGGTAAAAATTTCATAAGGCCTGCCATTGGATAATCCGACAAAAGCAATCCACTTTTCTTTATTATTTTGGAATTTAACCACATCAGTTTCCAATTCACGAGGACGCTTGGCTACGATAACTGTTTGTTCAAAACAATTGCAGTCTTTCCTTTTTTTCTCTTCTGCCGATAAAAGTACACCGCTGCGAGAACCGTCACGATAAACGGTACAGCCCTTACAACCCGCTTTCCAGGCCTCAATATACAGATCATTCACCAGTTCTTCTTTTACATCCGAAGGTAAATTAATGGTTACACTGATGGAATGATCTACCCACTTTTGTACGCGTCCTTGCATCTTTACCTTTTGCAGCCAGTTCACATCATTGGAAGTTGCTTTATAATAAGGGGATTTGGACACCATTTCATCCACTTCCTCTTGTGTATATTTTTTTGCCGTCGGATATCCGTTGGCTTCCATCCACGTAACAAACTTATGATGGAATACGATGTATTCTTCAAAAGCATCTCCGGTATCATCCACAAAATCAACTTTCACGGAAACATCATTGGGATTGACTTTCCTTCTTCGTTTATATACCGGCAGAAAGACCGGTTCGATGCCGGAAGTGGTCTGAGTCATTAAACTGGTAGTTCCGGTAGGCGCTATGGTAAGACAGGCAATATTTCGTCGTCCATATTTAACCATATCGTTGTACAAGGACTCATCGATATCCTTTAAACGGTTGATAAAAGGGTTGTTTGCTTCCCGTTCCGCATTATAAATTTCAAAAGCACCTCTTTCCTTTGCCATTTCTACCGAAGAGCGATAAGCTTCTACAGCCAATGTTTTCTGTACTTTTTCGGCAAAATCGGTAGCCTCTTCTGTTCCGTATCTTAATCCTAAAGCCGCCAACATATCACCTTCAGCCGTAATTCCCACGCCGGTTCTTCTGCCTTGCAGTGTTTTTTTTCGAATCTTCCCCCATAAGTGCTTTTCGGAATGCTTTATTTCTTCCTCTTCGGGATCCAGATCTATTTTTTCTAAAATCAAGTCGATTTTTTCCGATTCCAAGTCAATGATATCATCCATGATTCGTTGTGCTAACTTTACATGCTTTTTAAATAAATCGAAATCAAAATAAGCATCCGAACGAAAAGGGTTTACTACATAAGAATACAAATTGACAGCTAATAATCGGCAACTGTCATAAGGACACAACGGAATTTCTCCGCACGGATTGGTGGATACGGTTTTGAAGCCTAAATCTGCATAACAATCGGGAACCGATTCCCGAATGATGGTATCCCAAAACAATACTCCCGGTTCTGCCGATTTCCAAGCATTATGAACAATTTTCGACCATAATTCTTGTGCATCAATTTCTTTTGTAAAGACAGGATTTGAAGAATCTATCGGATATTGCTGTTTATAAGATGTTCCGGAAATGGCTGCATTCATGAATTCATCATCAATCTTTACCGACACATTGGCTCCCGTTACTTTTCCCTCAACCATTTTGGCATCTATAAAAGACTCGGAATCCGGATGTTTTATGGAAACAGATAACATCAACGCTCCTCTTCTGCCATCCTGAGCAACTTCCCGGGTAGAATTGGAATAACGTTCCATGAATGGAACCAAACCGGTAGATGTCAAAGCAGAATTCTTAACCGGAGAGCCCTTGGGACGTATATGTGACAAATCATGGCCTACTCCTCCCCTTCGCTTCATTAATTGAACCTGTTCTTCATCAATACGGATAATGGCGCCATACGAATCGGCTGCACCTTCCACTCCCACTACAAAACAATTGGAAAGGGAAGCTACCTGAAAATCATTTCCTATTCCGGTCATAGGGCTTCCTTGAGGAATAATATATTTGAATCTCTCAAATAATTCGAACAATTCCTGTTCCGAGAGAGGATTTTCATATTTATCTTCTATTCTTGCAATTTCAGACGCTAACCGCCGATGCATGTCGTCAGGGGTTTTCTCGTAAATATTTCCATACGCATCTTTCAAAGCATATTTATTTACAAATACTTTTGCGGCCAGTTCATCGCCTTTGAAATAATCCAGAGAAGCATTATAAGCTTCATCAAAAGAATAGACTGTCTTTTTCATGAATTTGTTGTCTTTTAAATCGGGTTGCAATATTACTCATTCATTTTCTTTTGAACAAATCTAACGACTAAATGTTATCAACAAAATGAAAAATTATCTGTTCTTATTTTTAATGTATTGATAATCAAACAGGGAAAAAAAATAAACTCACTGCAAGTTTTCCAAAATATTAATTTACACAAATGCAGGTCAGCTAAAAAATAGAAATAGCTAAACACAAATAGTTCGTTTTTAAGAAAGAGTTTAGGGTATAAATAAGTTGACCGGAAAACGTGAATGGATAACTGTAGTATAATATTCCGGAATACTGCCCCATTTTTTGAAAAACTCGG
>DAIQOU010000429.1:0-4432 GCA_036787725.1 Bacteroidales bacterium | reverse complement strand
AAGATCAGATTAAACCCGGAGAAATGGTTTCTTCAAGCAGTTTGAGTACTTATCTGCGTCCGTATCAGATTGTTTCGACTTCGGTAGCTTATAACGGATATAGTTTCCCGAGGGCTCATTACCTGGAGCCGATCCCCGTGAGCGAGATATTAATGACTTCCACCGAAGGAAAGGATGATTCTCCTATTTACCAGAATCCGGGATGGCCGAGCAAGCTGGCCGGAACGGCAGATTATGGTTTTACGGGGGAATAGAGAGAAAGGAAAAAAGCGCGAAAGAGAAAGGAGGAAGGGGTAAAACACTTTCCCTTTTGACACACCCTCCTATTAATAATAAATTCTCAATATGAAAAAACTTTTATTAAGCCTTGTTGCTTTCTTTATTATTCATCTGATGACAGCCCAATTGCATCCGGAGTGGCAAAATCCGCGAGCGGTAGGAATGAATAAGCAGAAACCGCATTCTTATATTCTTCCGGTGATTGATTATAAAACCATAATAGCGGGAAATTACGATCAATCTCCTTATTATCAATCGTTGAACGGAAATTGGAAATTCCGGTGGGTACGCAATCCGGAATTGCGTCCCGTCGGATTTTGGCACCCGGATTATTATGTAGAACATTGGGCGGAAATCCGGGTGCCGGGCAATTGGGAACGTCAAGGATACGGATTGCCGATTTATGAGAATGAGAAATATGAATTTGTAAGCGACTTGTTCGATTTCCCGACAGTGAATCCTCCGTTGGTTCCTTCCGAAAAAAACGAAGTAGGGTCTTATCGTACCACTTTTACCGTTCCGGAAAAATGGGAAGGACGTCGTACGATCTTATGCTTGGAAGGAGTGGCCTCCTTTTATTATCTATGGGTAAACGGAGAATTAGTAGGATACAATCAGGATTCCAAGACACCGGCCGAATGGGATATCACCGATCGATTGCGAAAGGGAGAAAATACATTGGCGGTAGAGGTATACCGTTGGAGTTCGGGTTCTTATCTGGAATGTCAGGATATGTGGCGGTTAAGCGGAATCGAACGGGATGTATATTTGTACAGTGTTCCCGAAACTTATTTGTCGGATTATAAAGTGATCTCGGTATTGGATAAGGAAACATACAACAAAGGACTTTTCTCGCTGGAAGCG
Source organism: Bacteroidales bacterium (assembly GCA_036787725.1). Lineage (GTDB taxonomy): Bacteria > Bacteroidota > Bacteroidia > Bacteroidales > Azobacteroidaceae > DAIQOU01. The sequence goes on along the minus strand of DAIQOU010000429.1, from coordinate 3,289 downwards.
GAAATTCGGGGGGAAGGTGCGGGAAAGCTGCGTTATCGGCTTACGGATGATAAGGGAACATTGATTTTTTCCGAAACAAAGGATTTTCCGGGTGGTAAGTTCGTTTTTGAGAATAAGGAAATCAATAACGTGAAGAAATGGAGCGCCGAACATCCTCATTTGTATTACCTGACGTTGGAAACGCTGGATGATAAGGGAAGAATAACCTATACCACTGCTTGTCAAGTCGGATTTCGTACTGCAGAAGTGAAGAACGGACGGTTTCATGTTAACGGTATTCCTATATTGGTAAAAGGGGTAAACCGCCATGAACATACACAAAGAGGACGTACGGTAGATGAGGGAACCATGCTGAAAGATATTTTTTTAATGAAGCAGCATAATATCAATACGGTAAGGAATGCTCATTATCCGAACGCCGGGCGTTGGTATGAGCTGTGTAATCAATACGGCTTGTATATGATTGATGAAGCGAATGTAGAATCTCACGGTATGGGTTACGGACCCGCTTCGTTGGCAAAAGATACTGTTTGGCTTTTGGCACATATGGACCGTAATGTCCGCATGTATGAACGTTCGAAAAACCATCCGTGCATTGTAACCTGGTCGATGGGAAACGAAGCCGGTATGGGTGTTAACTTCGAAAAAGTGTATGAATGGTTCAAATCGACAGAACTTACTCGCCCCGTGCAATATGAACGGGCGGAGGAAGAGCCTTTTACCGACATTTATTGTCGGATGTATCGCAGTGTGGATGTGGTTCGGGAATATGCCGAACGAAATCCTCGTCCCGATCGTCCCTTTATTTTATGCGAATATGTGCATGCGATGGGAAACAGTGTCGGCGGGTTGAAAGAGTATTGGGATTTGTTCGAATCAAACCGGACGGCACAAGGCGGTTGTGTGTGGGATTGGGTTGATCAATCCTTTCGGGAAATTGACGAAGAAGGACGGTGGTATTGGAGTTATGGCGGGGATTACGGTCCGGAGAATGTTCCGAGCTTCGGGAATTTTTGTTGTAACGGCTTGGTAAGCGCCGATCGCAAACCGCATCCGCATTTGAAGGAAGTCCAAAAAGTATATCAATACATCAAAGCGGTTTCTTTCAGTGAAAAAGAGGAGAAAGTAACCTTCAAGAATTGGCATGACTTTTCGGATCTGAATGAATATGAATTGCATTGGGAAATAAAATCCGATCAAAATGTCGTCTTGCAATCGGGAACCGAACACCTCTCCTGTCCGCCTCATCAAACCATTGACGTCTGTTTCCCTATCCGGCAAGCACGAGGGAAAGCAATCAATGCCCGAGAGATCTATTTAAATCTTTTTTGGAAACCCAAAAGCTTGAAAGAGTGGCAAATCGGATCCGACGATTTTGTAAGTGCATACGATCAGTTGGTAATGAAGATAAATCGTCCCACAGATTCCCGGACCCGGCAGGGAGAAAGTCTTACGATAGAAGGCAACAGGATATACAATTCGAAGATAAGTTTGGCCTTTTCTCCGGACCCGGGGACATTAGATTCATTCAATTATAATGGGAAAGAGTTATTGTCTTCTCCCGTTCGGATCTGCTTATATCGTCCGGCTACAGACAATGACGGACGAGATAAAAACGGATTGAAGTGGTGGAAAGAAGAGGGATTGCCCGGTTTATCTCAACGATCTGTCGATTTTACGATTAAGAAAAAAGGCCGTAATGCAGAAGTTAAAAACCGGATAATATTGGAAAATGAACGTGGGGAAAAAGTAGGGACCGGTGAGATTGTTTACTCTATCCGTCCGTCCGGAGAAGTTCGTATTTGTTGTGTCTTGAATCCCGATACCGCTAAAATTACTTCTTTGGCACGGGTTGGATTTACTTTTGAGATGCCGGAAGAGTACTGTTTGGTGAATTACTTGGGAAGAGGTCCTTGGGAAACGTATGCCGATCGTAAACAAGCGGGAATGATAGATCATTTTTCAACGAATGTATACGAAATGTTCGAGTATTATGTAAAACCTCAGGCTACGGCTAATCATACCGATACACGTTGGGTCTCTTTCTTAAACAAGGCAGGACAAGGATTGCGTGCAGTCTCCAATAAAACATTCGATTTCAGCGCTACTCCTTACAGCGATAAAAATATAGATGAAGCAACTCATATTAATCAATTGAGAGAGAACGGAAACATCACCATTCATTTGGACAGCGAACAAATGGGAGTCGGAACGGCTACTTGCGGACCGGGCGTATTACCTCAATATCTGATCAAACCGGCCCGGAAGGAGTTTGAATTTACGTTGGTACCGGTTGTACATTAAAGTCAATATCAAAGCAGGGAAAATGGTGAGAATTTGCTAAAAAACATTAATGAATGTAATTCAATAAACCAAATACGATATATTTGTATTCTTTATATATTAAGAATTCGTATGTTGGAGAAAATTCTTAATTTATTTGTATTTAGGATGATTCATTTTGATAATCTGGAGTACATCCTGGAAGCGGGTATGTGCTGTAAGAATCATATGAAATCAAATCCTGATTATATAACTATCGGGCATCCGCAGTTAATAATTGACAGAAATGAATATTCTGTTAAAATTATTCCTCCCGGAGGAAAGTTGGGGGAGTATGTACCTTTTTATTTTGCCGGACATTCTCCTATGTTATTAAAAATTAAAACAGGTTATGGTGTAAAGCAAATTCCTCAAGAAAATATTGTCTTTGTTGCCTGTAGAATAAGAGATATTTTAAAGAATTGTGATGAATGGTGTTTTACTGATGGAAATGCAAAAAAATCGATTACGAAATTCTTTAACAACTTAACTGATTTTGATAAGTTGGATTTTGAGGCGATTAACGCTCAATATTGGTATAGTACTATGGAGGATATGGATAAAGAGAGAAAAAAGCAAGCTGAGTTTTTGGTCAAAAATATGGTGCCTTCCACTTGCATAAGTCTTTTGATCGTAAAAAATCAACAGAGAAAAGAGGACGCAGAAAAGATTAAATCAAATTCTAATCTTGATATAAAAATAAAGATTGACAGTAATAATAAATTGTACTATCCATGATCAGTTATATAATAGGCGATTTACTTGAAGCAGATGTAGAAGCTGTGGTTAATACGGTTAATACAGTCGGGGTGATGGGAAAAGGAATTGCATTGCAATTCAAAGACAAATATCCTAACAATCTGAATGCTTATTTGGCAGCCTGTAAGTCCGGCGAAATGATCATTGGAAAGATGTTGGTTTTTAAGGAAAGTGAAGCATACGGAGGAAAAATAATTATTAATTTCCC
>DAIQOU010000428.1:0-4435 GCA_036787725.1 Bacteroidales bacterium | reverse complement strand
TTTCCACTTCACCGGTGATGTTAATCCTTACTTCCCTGAAAAGACCCATACTCTCGTCCAAGGGCCTCGGATTCCAGTCTACAAAACCGATATTCGGTTCGCCCGCACGGGCACGAAACACTTCGATGGCCAGCACATTATTTTCTTCCACTACATCGGTAATATCAAAAGAGAAACGACAAAACGGGCCGTATACCTCTTCTTTTGAAGCAATTAATTTCCCATTCAACCAAATATCGGCCCGATAACTCAACCCATCCAATTGCAAGCTGACGTGTCTCTCCCCATCTTGTAAATGAAGCTTGAATGTTGTCCGGTACCACCACGAAGAATCAAAAGGACTTCTGTCTGCCATTTTATAATTAGTACCGACAAAAAGATCCTTATAAAGCCCGTTTTCGGTAAGGACACCCATTACAGTAGAAGGAACCGTCGCTCGATACCAATCCGCAACAGATATATTTTCAGAAGAAAGCATTTTCCCGTCACCATTTATTTTGTCCGACTGCACGACAGTCCAGTGGTCCGATAATAAAATCCGGCGACTCCCGGGAGTCACATTTGCACATACTGTTGCGCCATATAAGGCGATCAACACAATAAATATAAACCGGTTTTTCATACGTTATTTTTTATTTTTTTCTTATGATTATATGGAACGAACTCGCATGTAAAATAAAATATCATTCTCTTGTGGCATAAATTCCTGACCCGGATGCTTCGTCTCACGTTGGTAATAGATTAATTAACCGACATATTGCTGCTTACTAACGCTGCAGCTCCAAATAAACTCGCATCTTTATTATCAGATATTTTTATTTCGATATTTTTTATTGTTTCGGGATAAGGGAATTGCATCAAAGTATTTCTCATTTGGCTTTCAAATAAAGAATAAGCCCCGGAGATGCCACCTCCCAGAATAATTAACTCGGGATCATATGCATACAATATCGTTTGCATAAGATTACCGATATGCCGGCCAAACTCTTCCCATATCTTAAAAGCAGCCGGATCTCCTGCATACGCCTTGCGTGCAGCCTCTTCCCCGGTTATCCGATAATGTTTCAGAAAAAATTCGCTGCTGCAATATTGTTCCAATGTTGCATCTAAATAAGGAAGAGAACAAATCTCCCCTGCACCTGTATTTCGCCCGTTATAGAGTTTATTGTCAATAATGAGTCCGGCGCCGACTCCCGTACCTAATGTCACACCTACAATATCCTTATACGACTTTCCCTGTCCATATTCCTTCTCACCCAGAATAAAACAATTGCAATCATTATTAACAAATACAGGCAAGTTAAATTCACATTGCAGAATATCTTTCAAATGAACTTCCTCCCAAGAAGGTATATTGGTTGCATTATATACAATTCCTTTCGAAGCATCCACTACCGACGGAACTCCGATCCCGATCCCTTCAGCATCCGAAGTCAGCATTTTAGCTATTTCATCCTTTAAGTAGTTAAGAGAATCATTCAGAGAAAGTGCTGCCGGTCCCGGAACGGAAACTTTTTTCCTAACTGTCCCTTCTTCTATCCGGCCAATACGTAAGTTGGTCCCGCCTAAATCTATTCCTAAAATCATGATATTACTCTTGATATGTTGATACATATGCAAATGTAGGCGATATGAACAGGAAATTTTACGCTTTTTGCGTATAATAATCTTCTGTTTACGCAAAATCATAATCAAGGCCGGTTGTAACAAAATAAAAAACGGCACTTCCGGATTGTATGTTTTTCAATTATTTCTCATACAATCCGGAAGAGGGCTATTCCGCACAAATTTATTTACCAAAACAACTTAATGAATTTATTTTCCCATGGATTAAATTGCAACGGTTCATTCGTCAGTGGTTCTCCCAACACATTGCACACATTCACTTTTTTAATTTTTATTTTATCGGAAGAAATATCAGGTGTTGTTTTCTTCCCTCCTATTTCTCGCATTTGCAGGATCACTGCATTCTCGTTATCCACCGGTTTCATATTTACCAACAGCAGATTTTGCGGACTTATATTCAATAGAGAAGCAGGTACAAATTCTTTTCCGCTTTTCCCCCCGGCCGGAAAAACCCGGGTCAATAACGGAATTCTATTCTCCCACGCCACCTTGGTGGCATATTCAATACTGTTATCTGCTGAGGAATGAATAAAATAGCTCCACTGTAATTCTCCCATTTGATCTGCATTAAAATTGGTTACCCAATAATTATTCATAGGCCAGGAATACATATGGGTGGATTGCGGAAGCGCCCCTGCCGTGTAACGTCCGGTATTAATGGCTCCAAACTGCATCAACGGTATTTCGGGGCTTCCCATTACCACTTGGAATTCTTCATTGGAAGCAGCAGCAAAATTTTGTACAGTATACCAATCGTTCGAAGAACCGGGTATTTGATCTTTACCGGCCTCGATAGCGCCTCCCGGAACATCCAAAAATATCTTTCCGGATTCGACTTCAAATGGAAAAGAAATATAGATGGCTTCCGGATCCGTAACGGCTTTTTTGCGTAAACTGTAAACAATTTCAATCTTCTTAGTTACATTAAAAACACGAAATTCTACCATCAGGTTGTCCGCTTCACGTCCCGCAACCGTCTCTCCCCGGAATCGATAGGTATCCCAAATCTCCCCTTTACGATAATGTTCGAAACGAATCTTCTCCGGCGGACGACGAATAAATTGAGGTTTACGGTACAATTCCATAGGACGACGACTGTCAATGATTTCATAAATAAACTCTCCCAACTGCCATTCGGAAGCCGAAGCAATCAATTCTTTATTTAATTCTTTATCGAACAAACGACCGACAGTTCCTCTTCCCAAATTAAAATCGAGGATATACCACTCATTCTCTATACGTGTTTGAGCTAATACGAAGTTGTGTTCTTCCTGCTTACGAGGTTCCTCTTTTACCCGGATAGAATATCGCGCATACCCCAAAGCCGGTATATTGTTGACATAAAAAGACCAATAAGTTCCGTCCGAACGAGTCTCCCCCGCCTGCACAGGAAGTATATTTCCCTGCATATCCACTATTTCGAATTTCTTATCCCGCGGAATAAGTTGATGATCTATATAAGCCTTTGCTACACCGCTATAATTCCAATTCAAGGTATTAAACACAACAACCGAAGGGGTTTCGTCCTTAGGAATATACGATTGAAGCATTCCCATAGCTACTTCTCCCGCCATACCGGAACGACGAAAAGCTTCCCAAGCATACGATTGTTTCACAGACCGTTGTTCCCATGTTTCCCGGCCGTAGGGATCTCGTACACTCTCACTAAAGCCAAACGTATGTTCATCATAAAAAAGAAGCGCTTTATTAATTTCCGACAGTTGATTATTAATATCGCGGGGAAGATTGGCTCCTAATATCTTAGCAAACGAAAGAGCTGCCCCGGTGGCTATGACATTCGAATGAGTCGTTCGAGATACTGCCGCTTCCCGTGCCCCGGAGCCAAAACCATCTGTCCACCAATCGGGCCATGCCCCTCGAATCGTTTGTATCTTGTCGGCATAATCGGTTTCGACTCTCTTAAAGAAATCACCCGCAACAGCCGTCCTTAATTTAGGCCATTCATATTTCTCATTCCACAATTTCATGAATTCGCAACTTTGAGTAGAAGGAGGAGAATTGTCGGTATGATACCCGGAATGCTGAATGGCCAATATATCAAAAGGATAATTTTTAGCTTCCATGTCATTCAGATAAGCCAATACTTTCTTTTCAAAACCGGCAAAATCGTTTGTGTGAATACCCATGAAATTTCCGTAATGATAATGTTCAGCCCGGTAAGTAAGTATCTTTTTACCCGAAGGAGATTCCCACCAAAAAACAGTAGGTTTATCGAAACAGATCAAGGCCCTATGCCCATGTGTCCCCATATTGATATACTTAATGCCTATATCCTCAAAATATTCACTGAAACACCAACCGATACCATTTACATCATTTTGCATCGCTACTTCCGTTTTCAATCCGGCCTTTCTGAATTGGGCCAACGGATAAAGGGAGGCTGCCAAGGTTTGTTCGTCCGGTAATTCATCAAAATTAAGATACATGGCAGCCAACTCTATACGCCCTTCCTGTACACGCTTTTTTAAACGGGCAATCTGTTCTGCGGGACGATTTTTCAAATATTCGCTTACAGCCCATGCTGTTTCACACGTCCACCTGAACTTGGCATGGTCCGGATAATCATCCGTTGCATCACAATAGTCCAACGCATAATCAATATAACGCAATTGCTCTGCCAAAATCTCTATCTGCGAACGGGTATAACCAATATCTGTATGGGTGTGCTGTACAAAATTCATTTCCCAGCGACGAACCGGCAACACATCGATTTTGACCGCTTCTTTCTCTTTATTATAAATAAGGGTCAGCTCCATCTGCCGGGGAGAATCCACCACCGGAATATCCA
>DAIQOU010000047.1:0-16541 GCA_036787725.1 Bacteroidales bacterium | reverse complement strand
GTATTTAAATATAAAATATTCATTCATGGAAGGTTGTATCAATGACTAGAATATTTCTGATAGGTTATATGGGTTCCGGAAAGACTACGGTTGGTAAATGTATGGCAAAACGACTCAATACTCCGTTTGTAGACTTTGATTTTTTTATTGAAAACAGATATCGGAAATCCATTAATCAGCTCTTTGCAGAAAGAGGAGAATCCGGATTCCGAAAGATAGAACGTAAGATATTGGAAGAGGTTGCCGGATTTGAAAATGTGATTATTTCCACCGGAGGAGGAGTTCCGTGCTTTAATGACAATATGGAGCTGATGAACCGCAAAGGAATAACCGTCTATTTGAAAGTGTCTGTTAATGAATTGGTTTCCAGATTGGAAGCGTGTAAACAAACTCGTCCGTTGCTTAAAGATAAAAATAAAGAAGAATTATTCCGGTTTGTTTCCGAAACATTGCAACAACGAGAATGTTTTTATAATAGAGCGAAAATAATTTTTGATACCGAAAAGTTGACGACTCATACGGATGTTGAAAGCATTACCGAAAAATTAATATCTTATTTGTCGGAGTCGTACTGTATAGGTGAGGGTAATCTAAATGATATGTTATGAAAAGAGCTCATTCTCGTATTCCTCAGGAACTTGTGAAAGAACTGAATAAAGTAAAGCATCAGTTGGTTGTTGGTATTCCCAAAGAAAATGTCCGATTGGAAAAGCGGTTGGCGTTTACGCCGGAGGCAGTAGATATGATTGTAGATGCCGGGCATCGGGTTCTTTTTGAAGAAGATGCAGGAAGCGGAGTAAGCTATTCCGATGTAAAATATGCAGAAGCGGGTGCAGAAATTATTCCTGCCGCCGAAAAAGAAAAAGTATTTCAAGCAGATATTGTATTTAAGATAGCTCCCCCTACTCCACCGGAGATCAATATGATGAAAAACCGTTCGACCGTGTGCAGTATGCTTCAACTGACAAATATTTCGTCTACGACTATTAATGCCATGTCCCTGAAAAAAATGAATGCTGTCGGATATGAGTTATTGACCATGGACGGACAGTGTTTTCAAGTGAGAAATTCTATTTCCGAAATAGAAGGAGCCGCAGCTGTATCGGTAGCCTCCGAACTGTTAAGTAATGATCATGGAGGAAAAGGTATATTGATGGGCGGAGTGCCCGGAGTATCTCCGACCGAAGTGGTGATTATCGGCGCCGGGGTAGCCGGCACGGTGGCTGCACGGGCAGCATTGGGATTGGGAGCCTGCGTAAAAGTGTTTGATAATGATATCGAAAAACTTCGTCAAATCCGGAATACATTGGGAACCGCTTTTTTTACTTCCGTACTTCAACCCAATGTATTAATGAATGCGTTCAAATCGGCGGACGTGGTGATTGGCGCCATGCGTTATATTAATGAACCGGTTCGGTATGTTATTTCCGAAGATGTGATTAAAACCATGAAAAAAGGGTCGCTGATCATTGACTTGCGAGTAGATCAGGGAGGTTGTTTTGAGACTTCTTCTTTCTTGGCTAATGATCAATCTTTTATATTTGAAAAACATAATGTATTGCATTATTGTGTTCCGAATTTGAGTTCACGAGTGGCACGCACTACCTCCATGGCTTTGAGTAATATCTTTACACCCCTTATCATCCAAATGGGGCATTTGGGAGGGATTTCGGGATTAACCAAAGTAGATCCCGGATTTCGTTCGGGTCTTTATATGTATTCGGGAGTCCTTGTAAACTCGTATGTTGCCGGACATTTTAATATTTCTTCTAATGATATCGGCCTGTATTTGTCGGTATTTTAAGCGGTCCGTTTTTGAGTTGCAAAAGCAAATTGTTATATATTTGATGAAAAGAATAATTATATTTAACTTTGCAATCTCTTTTCGCATGAAATTTATATTAACACTACAATAACACCTTCTTTTATGAAAGAAACAAGAATCAAAGAAATGGAAAAAGTATCCATTCGTTTTTCCGGCGATTCGGGCGACGGAATGCAGTTGGTTGGCAGTATTTTTTCCAATCTTTCAGCTATTTTTGGAAATGAGATTATTACTTTTCCGGATTTTCCTGCGGAAATACGTTCCCCTCACGGCTCTTTGAGCGGGGTTTCGGGTTTTCAGGTGAATGTAGGGTCTGTTAAAGTATATACTCCCGGAGATAAAACGGATGTGTTGGTAGCCATGAACCCCGCTGCCTTGAAGGTGAACGGTGATTTTCTTAAATCGGATTCCGTGATTATTATTGATTCCGATTCTTTTGAAAAGAAAGAAATGGAAAAGGCCGGGTTTGCCACCGAAAATCCCTTTACGGAATTGGGATTAAATTCGGTTCAGGTCATTGCCGCTCCCATTACTACACTCTGTAAAGAAGCATTGGAAGGAATTGCCGATAATAAACAGGCGCTTCGCAGTCGTAATATTTTTGCGTTGGGATTGATTTGCTGGCTTTTTAATCGTCCGCTGGATACGGCAGAACATATGTTGATTGAGAAATTTTCCAAGAAGCCGGTCGTGTTGGAGTCTAATTTGAAAGTACTTCGGGCCGGGTTTGATTACGGTCATAATACACATGCATCCGTTTCTACTTATCGGATAGAGACCGTATCGGTAGAAAAGGGATGTTATATGGATGTAAACGGGAATAAAGCGACTGCTTACGGTTTGATTGCTGCGGCAGAAAAAGCCGGACTTCAATTGTTTTTGGGAAGCTATCCGATTACTCCCGCAACCGATATTATGCAAGAGTTGGCTCTTCGTAAGGATTTAGGGGTGAAAGTGGTGCAAGCAGAGGATGAGATTGCCGGTATTTGTTCTGCCATCGGCGCTTCTTTTGCCGGTTCACTGGCTGCTACTTCCACTTCCGGGCCGGGTTTGGCTCTTAAAGGAGAAGCAATCGGGCTGGCAGTGATGGCCGAGCTGCCGTTGGTAGTGGTGGATGTTCAACGCTCGGGGCCTTCTACCGGAATGCCGACGAAAAGTGAACAAACCGATTTGATGCAGGCATTGTACGGTCGAAATGGAGAAAGCCCGGCAGTCGTCATTGCAGCTGTTTCGCCGACCGATTGTTTTGATTCGGCTTATTGGGCATCTAAATTGGCTTTGGAACACATGACTCCCGTCATTTTATTGACAGACGGATATATAGCCAACGGTTCGTCGGCTTGGAAAATACCGGAGTTGGATAAATATCCGGATATCACTCCCCATTATCCCGTTCCCGACATGAAAGATTGGACACCTTATTTGCGGGATGAGAAGGAAGTCAGGTATTGGGCTGTGCCGGGAATGGAAGATTTTATGCATCGGGTCGGAGGACTGGAGAAAAATTATACAACCGGGGTTATCTCCACTGATCCTGCTAATCATCAATTGATGACGGATACCCGTCAACGAAAGATCGATCGCATTGCCGATTATATTCCCGAACAGGAAGTGTTGGGAGATTCGGATGCCGATTTATTGGTTGTCGGATGGGGCGGCACTTTCGGGCATTTGTACGAAGCGGTGGATGCGGTTCGACACACCGGAAAAAAAGTCGCTTTTACCCATTTCCGTTTCATCAATCCATTGCCGAAAAATGCGGAAGAGGTATTACGGAAGTATAAAAAAGTACTGGTAATCGAACAAAATAACGGTCAATTTGCGAATTATTTACGAGGTCGAATTCATGGGTTGAATCCCTATCAGTTTAATCGGGTAAAGGGTCAACCGTTCCTTGTTTGGAGGTTGGTTGAAGAAATCATTAAAATATGGGAGGTATAAGTATGTTGCAGGTTACAGATAAAAAATACGAAGCGAAAGATTATAAAAACGGACAAGTCATCCGGTGGTGCCCGGGGTGCGGTGATTATGCGGTCATCTCGAATTTGCATAAAGCAATGGCTATGGTAGGAATTGCTCCTCATAATACGGCAGTAATTTCAGGAATCGGCTGTTCTTCCCGTCTTCCCTATTATATGAATACTTACGGATTTCATACCATTCACGGAAGGGGTGCTGCTATCGCTACCGGGGTGAAGGTTGCCAATCCGGAACTTTCGGTATGGCTGTCTACCGGCGACGGAGATTGCTTGGCCATTGGCGGAAATCATTTTATTCATGCAGTGAGGCGAAACGTGGATATCAATATATTATTGATGAATAATAAGATTTACGGATTGACCAAAGGACAATATTCACCCACTTCCGATCGCGGGTTCATCTCTAAGTCTTCTCCCTACGGGACTGTTGAAGATCCGTTTCGTCCGGCAGAATTGACCATAGGTTCCCGTGGTCGTTTTTTTGCCCGAACCATTGATGTCGATATGAAGAATTCTCCCGAAATTATGGCTGAAGCAGCCAAACATAAAGGGACTTCCGTTATTGAAATCTTACTCAATTGTGTAATATTCAATGATGGAATATATAACGGAATTACGGCAAGAGAATGGAGAGCCGAGAAAACGGTTTTCCTCCGGCATGGAGAAAAGATGGTATTCGGGGCCAATAATGATAAAGGAATTGTATTGGACGGGTTTAGCCTCAAAGCTGTCACCATCGGACAGGATAATTATACATTGGATGATGTATTGGTGCATGATGCTCATATGGAGGATCCTGTTCTGCATCTGAAACTGGCCTTGATGTCCGGAGATGAGTTGCCGGTAGCCTTGGGAATTATCCGGGATGTGGAAGCTCCGACCTATGATCGGGAGGTTGAAAAACAGATTGAAGAAATAAGAGCAACCAAACCGGCTCGTACATTGAACGACTTTTTGATGTCCGGAGATATCTGGGAAGTAAAATAAGTATTGGATTAAAACTATCATAACAGGCAAAAAATCGGACTTTTAGAGGTTGATTCTTTGCCTGTGTTTGTCTTGCGTAACTTATTCTTCGGATTCCAACACTTGATAGGTTACATTTTCTTCTGTTATATTTTCGGTGTTTTCCGCCTTCTTTACAAATTTCTTTACGCGATCTACCCGGATATTCTTTATCTCTACATTCTTAATGGGAAGTCTTTCGTCTCCTTTTAATTCATAAATGGCATCTGCACTTTCACAGGTTACGTTTTTCATATGTATCCCTTCAATTCGGGTAATACGGGTTTCATAAGTAGGAACAAGGTCTTTCCATTGATACAGTACTTCCGTATCAATCTCCAATACCCGTTGAGTGGTTCCGGATTTCACATTTTCCATATAAATATTTTCTACAAAACCTCCCCTGCGATGATTGGTTTTAATGAAAAAGAAACGATGCACCGACTGCGGAGCCGTACAATCATGCATGAAAACGTTTCTGACACCTCCGGATATTTCACTTCCGATACCCAATAAGGTATGCCCTTCCAAAATCGTGCAGTTGCGGATAACAATATTTTCACAGGGAGTATTCAATCTCCAGGCGTCTTGATTCCGGCCTGCTTTAATAACTACCGCATCGTCTCCCTGATCGAAAATACAGTTTTCTACCAGAAAATTACGGCTCATTTCCAAGTCAATACCATCGTTGTTATGTCCGTGGGCTTTCACATCCATGTTTCGGGCGATTCCGTTGTCGCACATATAAAGATGAATCGTCCAGAACGGACTTTCCCTTATTTGAAAGCTGTCGAGTAAAATATTTTTGCATCGGTTGAAATGAATCAAATGAGGGCGCAGATTGTTTTCTCCTGCGGCCATTTGACGTTGTTCCACCGGGACATCGGTAGAAGCCATGGTATAAAGCTCTTTCAATGCTTGCATGTGTGCTTCCGGACGGGGAAACCATTTTTTCCAGTTTTCCATTTTCGGCTTCAACATTCCTTTTCCGGTGATGGCAATGTTTTCGCATTCAAAAGCATATACTAATGGAGAATAATTATAGCACTCCATCCCTTCCCACGAAGTCATTACGGCAGGCAGATAATCATTCGGATTATCGGAGAAATGTAAGACGGCCCCTTCTGCTAAATGCAGATTTATGTTGCTTTTGAAATGAACGGGTCCTGTAAACCATACTCCTTCCGGAATGATAACTCTTCCTCCGCCCGCTTTATGGCATGCATTTATGGCTTCAGCAATGGCTACCGTATTGTCCGTTTCGCCTCCCGGTACCGCTCCGAAATCGGTAATGGGGAAATCTTGTTCGGGATAAATAAATAATCGTAACGGTTCCATCGGAAAAGGAGCATTTACCTCTACAGTTTCATATTTATATTCTTGTGTGGTTGAACAGGAAGACAAAAGAAACAAACAGATAAGTACCGTATATCCGAATTTTACTTTATTCATTATTTTACTGTAATTATAATGGTTGATAGTTTGTATAATAGAATATTTTTAATTTCTCCTCTCCTTTCCGGTTTATTATCGGTATATAATTTGAGAAAGACGATTCGGGGTGATTATTTCATTCGCAATTTCCAATAATAAAGAGGGGGTTGTCCGATCAATTTTCTCGTAAATAGTCTGTAAACTGTTGAACTTATTGTAATGCAGGAAATTTTTCCCCATACTCAGGCAAACACTTTCTCTGTTATCCCTCGCAATACCCAATTGCCCTTTTAACTGCTTTTTGGCCGCCGTAATTTTGCTGTCGGACAATTTGTTGTCCCGAATCAGTTTCAGCTCTTTATTGACCAGATTGATGCATTTTTCCGCCTGTTTCTCTTCGCATCCGAAGTAAATGGAAAATATCCCTGTATCTGTATAGGAAATCAGATTGGATTCTACATTGTAGACCAATCCGTATTTTTCTCTTAATATCAGATTTAAACGACTGTTCATCCCGGGACCTCCCAATATATTATTGAGCAAATATAGTCCCATACTGTTTTTATTCCCCGATTCATAAGCTTGGGTACCCATTAGTACATGTGTTTGATACAACTCTTTTGTTTCGTCCAGCTGTTTTGCAGTAAAAAAAGATGGTTTTTTTCGGGTACGAGGAATAGATTGCGGAGCAATTAAGCTTGTATATTTTTCTGTTAATCGGCGTATTTTTGAAAAAGGAGATTTTCCTGCCGAAAAGAAAATTATATTGGAAGGAATATAAAACTTGGAATGAAATTCCCGAAAAGAATTCCCTGTGAAAGATTGGAGTGTATTCTCATCCCCCAGGATGTTATGACCGATTTCATGTCCTTCGAATAAGAGGTTTTCAAAATCATCAAATATAAGTTCTGACGGATTATCCCTGTAAGAATTGATTTCATCTAAAATAACATTCCTTTCTTTTTCAATTTCCCGTTCCGGGAATAAGGAATGAAAAACCAAATCGGTCAGCAATTCGATCGCCCGTTCCAGATCTTCTTCGAGGAATACGCAATAAATAAAGGTTTCTTCTTTTGTGGTGTAAGCATTCAACTCTCCTCCTACATTCTCCATTCGATTGAGAATATGTCCGGCCTTTCTTTTACGGGTTCCTTTGAACAGCATATGTTCGACAAAATGAGCCATGCCGTATTCGGAAGGAAATTCATCACGAGTTCCGGCATCTATTGCAAAGCCGCAGTAAGAAACTCGGGAGTCCAACGGTTGATGAATCATCCTCAACCCGTTGGAAAAAATATGTGATTCGTACTCTGTTGTTTCCATATAAGGCGTAAAATTAAGAATAATTTGTTTTAATTATCATTACTCTTGATCTAAACCTTGTCCATAGGGTGAAATCACAAAACAGATAAGAAATAACAAGTTGAGAAAGATCAATTATCCGGATATAAAGAGAGTCCTCCGCTGATTTGTATGAGAGAAATTTCACATAATTTGGTATTATACTCGGCTTGGATTTGTCGTTCTTCTGCCTCCAGCAAACTGTTTTGGGCTTCCCGAAGTTCCAAACCCGAAAGGTCTCCCAGTTTATAACGTTCAATGGCTATTTCATAGTTTTCTTTGGCTGTTTGCAAATTTTCGATTTCCAGTTGAGTCAGTTCCATATTGTTTTGATAAGCCATCCACATATTGGCAAGGTCGCTTCGGAGAGATAATTCCAATTGTTGATATTCCAGTTCTCGATTCTCTATTACTATTTTTGCATTTTTTTGTTTTCGCGAACGATTCAATCCGTCAAATAAGCTGAATCCCAATGTTATACCGTAATTTAAGCCTAATTGATCCTGTCGTTTGGTATTGCCTGTTTCATATTTGTTTTGTGAATATCCGTATCCCGCATTTACCCGCAGGTACGGATAATTTTCGCTTTGAGCTGTTTTAAGGTCCAGTACACTGAGTGTTTTTTCCTTTTTTGACAACAATAAGTAAGTATTATTCGCAAGCATATTGGACAGTACTTCTTCTTTGTCTAAGAATGGATTAAAGGTGATCACCGAATCTGCGGTTATAAACTTTTTTTCCGGATTTTCTACTGCCATCAGCTGATTCAGACGAACCTGCGAAGCATATAAAATCTCGTATTGTTTCATTAATTTGGAACTGTCGCTGTTGAAATCTACTTTGGCCTGTTGGAGATCCAGTCTGGATAAGGAGCCTATATTATAACGGGCTTCTACGATTCTAAGCCGTTCTTTAGAAAGTTTTACAGCCGATTTGAGGTTTTTCAATCGAATATTTTGTTGTATGTAATTATAATATTCGGAAGAGATATCGGCGATAAAGTTTTCGATGGTCAATCGGGTATTAAGAGCTCCCATCTGCTGTAACTCATTTAATCGTTTGTAGTTGGTTTGAATATTGAATCCGTCGAATACGGTCCAGTTTAAATCTATTCCGGCATTCAGGTTTTGATTATTTATATTGTTATTCTTTATTTTGTCTCCCGAATTCGGGTGTTGTTCTATATTGTTCAGTGTTCCGGAATAACCGCTGCTTAAATCCAGAGAGGGTAAATAACCGGCATTTCCCGGTGTGAAATTGTTCTCTGAGATTTGTTGATTATTTCTTATGATTCTGATTTCATAATTTTTTTCCAGACCGGTTTCAATGCAACGCTTTAAATCATACAGTTCCTGACCGGTCATAATACAAGGAAAAATCAATAAAAGCAGTACAATCGTTTTTCTTGTCATCCTCATTGCTCCTTTATTTTTTTGATGTTTTTTTCACGATCTGTAGAGATATACATATAGATGGCCGGAACTATATAGATGGTAAGAAAAGTAGAAACGACCATTCCTCCGATAACCGCTATTCCCATGGCGATTCGTCCGTT
Organism: Bacteroidales bacterium; assembly: GCA_036787725.1. Classification (GTDB taxonomy): domain Bacteria; phylum Bacteroidota; class Bacteroidia; order Bacteroidales; family Azobacteroidaceae; genus DAIQOU01. The sequence goes on along the minus strand of DAIQOU010000047.1, from coordinate 7,402 downwards.
GGCCCCTTCTGCACTTGCAAGAGCCAGCGGTAAAAGTCCCAGTACGGTAGAAAAGCTGGTCATGAGTATCGGGCGCAGTCGTTGTACTGATGCTCCTTGAATCGAGTTGAATTTATTCATTCCGGATTCTTGGCGCTGATTGGCAAATTCTACAATAAGAATACCGTTTTTAGCTACTAACCCTATCAACATAATAATTCCGATTTGACTGAAAATATTCATAGTAACCCCGGTAAAATACATTAACATTAATGCCCCGGCAATAGCGAGAGGAACAGTCAACATAACTACAAAAGGATCTTTAAAACTTTCAAATTGAGCAGATAATATTAAGAATATTAATACAATTGCTAAAAGAAAAGCAAACATTAAGCTGGACGAACTTTCCCGAAAATCTTTGGAGTCTCCGGCCAATGCCGTACGAAATGTTTCATCCAATGTCTCTTTGGCAATGCGATCCATTTCATCCAATGCATCTCCAATGGCAACTCCTTCTCCCAAGCCGGCAGAGATGGTAGCCGAATTAAATCGATTGTATCGGTATAACTGAGGAGGAGCGACTGTTTCCTGTAAAGAAACCAAATTGTCCATCTGAATCATTTCTCCGTTTTGATTTTTCAGGTAAATGGATTTCAGATCCAACGGAGTATTTCGTTGTTGACGATTAATTTCTCCCAATATTTGGTATTGTTTTCCATTCATGTAAAAATACCCCATTCGTTGGCCGCTTAATGCATACTGCAATGTTTGTCCTATATCGCGGGTGCTGACACCCAACAGAGTAGCCTTATCCCGATCGATATTGACCCGAGTCTCCGGTTTGGTAAATTTAAGATTTACATCTGCCATTTGAAATTTGGAACTTTCTTGCACCTTTTGCATGAAAGGGGGTATAAATTCTTCCAACTTACTGATATTAGGAGCTTGCAATACGTACTGAATAGGCATGGAGGCACGCCTTCCTCCAAAAGTAGATTGTTGCTGAACAAACGCCCGTGCTTCTGTTTCTTTCCGTACAGCTTGTGATAGTGCAGCAGCAATTTCCATTTGACTCCGTTTTCGGTCCCGAATATCGGGAAGGATGATACGAACCATTCCGAAACCGCTTCGAGCCATTGAAATATTGGCTTCCCGTTCGGGTGCAACGGAATCGGCAATGACGGCAATTTTATCTGTATAATCTCTTAGAAATTCGAAGGTCGCTCCTTCGGGAGCAGTTGATCGAATCGTGATTTGTGAACGGTCTTCCAGAGGAGCCATCTCTGAAGGTATATTTTTAAAGAAGAAGAAAATCGTGCCTAATGTGAGGATTATAATAGGAAATACAATGATCTTATGATAAAGGAAAAAGCGTAAAGAACGTTCGTAAACACGGTTCATTCCGACAAAAAAAGGCTCGGTTTTCCGATAAAACCAGTTTTGTTTTTCCCTTTTTTTCAATAATTTAGTAGAGAGCATGGGAGTGAAAGTCAAAGCAACAAAAGAGGAAATGATTACAGCCCCGGCAATCACAATACTGAACTCACGGAATAAACGTCCGGTCATTCCTTCCAAAAATACAATCGGAAAGAATACGGCTACCAATGTAATGGTGGTAGATACAACTGCAAAAAAGATCTCCTTAGATCCTTCAATTCCTGCTTCTAAAGGAGACATCCCCTTTTCTATTTTTATATAAATATTCTCGGTTACCACAATCGCATCATCCACCACAAGTCCTACAGCTAACACCACAGCAAGCATAGATAAAACGTTGATGGAAAATCCTGCCACATACATTACAAAAAATGCTCCTACCAACGAGACCGGAATGACAATACAGGGTACCAACGTTACCCTCCAATCCCGCAGAAAAAGAAAGATAATTAATACAACCAAGAGAAAAGCAATATAGATGGTTTCCTGAACTTCAGCAATAGAAGCGCGGATAAATTTGGTATTGTCAAATGCGATGTCCAGCTTAACATCTTCCGGTAAATCTTTTTTCATTTGTTCCAAACGAATCATTGCTTCATCGGATATTTCAATCTGATTTGCTCCCGGTTGCGGAATAATAACGGTACTAACCATCGGAATTCCGTTCCGTTTCATAATGTTTTTTCGATTTTCGGTATCTAACTCTGCAAACCCGATATCCCTAAAACGGACAATGTTGTAATTATCTTCTTTTAAAATCAGGTTGTTAAATTCCTCCGGTGTTTCCATCAGTCCGGAAGTTCGTATGGAAAGTTCTATATTGTCCCCTTCGATACTCCCGGAAGGAAGTTCGACATTTTCTTTATCAACGGCATTCTTAACATCCATAGGAGTAATTCCGTACACGGCCATTTTAACAGGATCCAGCCATAGACGCATTGAGTAACGATTCTCTCCCCAAATTTCTACGGCGCTCACATTGGGAATGGTTTGTAAACGTTCTTTTACGGTTAATTCGGCAATTTCGCTGAGTTCCAATAAGGAACGTTTTTCACTTTCAATCGTAATTTGAATGATGGGATTAGCATCGGCATCTGCTTTGGATACTGTCGGAGGATCAGCGTCCCGAGGTAAATAGCGTTGAGCGCGGGATACTTTATCCCGAACATCGTTTGCTGCAGTTTCTAAGTCTACACTCAACTCAAATTCTACGGTAATACGACTTCTGCCTTGACTGCTTTGACTGGATAGGGACCGGATTCCCGGAATCCCGTTAATATTTTGTTCCAGCGGTTCGGTAATCTGGTTTTCTATTACATCCGCATTGGCTCCCGGATAGGAAACATCTACAGTAATGATGGGATTATCCACATTCGGATATTCCCGTACACCCAAATAAGTATATCCGATAACTCCCAATAAAAAGATAATTAGGATAAATACAGTGGAAAGTACCGGACGACGTATACTCAGTTCTGATATATTCATGGCACTCCCGATTATTCTTTTATATGATCAATGATAACAGGCATGCCGTCACGTAATTGCATTACGCCGCTGATCAGTAACGTGTCTCCTGCTTTTAATCCGGAAGTAATCTGTACGGAAGCAGCCGTACGCATGCCTTTTTTTACTTCTACCTGATAAGCTTTTCCATCTTTATATACATAAGCGATATCTCGGCCCATTTCCGCAATAACCGAAATCCCGGGGATTACGATGGTATTTTTGATTTCTTGCAGGTTAATCTGAATGGAAGCCGAATGACCGGGTTTGAGTTTTCCTCCCGGATTGGAATAAAGAGCTCTGGCTTTAAGAGATAAAGTTTGTCTGTCTAAATTGGATTCTACTGCATATACCACAGCATGATAAGTAGTAAGGTCATTTTCTACTGAAAAAGCAATCGGTACACCGGGTTTTATCTCATTGGCTTGTTTTTCATTTACAGAAAATTCAAGCTTTAAAGGGGAGATTTTTGTTAATTTGGAAATGACGGTAGTGGGAGAAGCATAGGTACCTTCACTGACCATTCGTAACCCGACTACTCCATCAAAAGGAGCTCTCAGTTCGGTTTGTGCGATCCGCGCTTTTGCCAATTCAATATCTGCCTTCAATTTTTCCAATTCGGTAGTTACCGATTCATATGCTTCCTGGCTCACAGCATCTTTATCCAGGAGTGATTTTTGACGAAAAACCCGTTCTTGGGCCAATGGTAACTGAGCTTCCAGCTTTTTTAGTTCTGCCTGCAACGGTTTGTCGTTTACCTTTGCAAGTAATTCTCCTTTCCGAACAGCAGTTCCTTCTTTAAAATAGATATTTACAATTTTCCCGGATGTTTCAAAGGAAAGTTCTACTTCTTCATCCGGAAGCAATATCCCTTTGGTAATGAAAATATCGTTCAGGGTTTGATATTTTAGGATTTCAGCATTCACGTTGAGGGAATTTCTACCGGAAGAAGACGATTTGGGAATCTCCTGTCGATCCGGAAGTTCGTTGGAGAAAAAACGATTTTTAATGTGCGGGTAGAAAGCCATTCCGGCAATCAAAATTACAATTATAACAATTAATGCTATCCTGGTTCTTTTGCTCATGCTGTTCGGTATTTTTCAAAGTGTAAAATTGCTTTGGGCTTAGACCACATAAAAACAAATAAGTTTAATGCCTTTCCTTCAGGATTTAGATTGTTTAACGTTCCTCTATATTTATTTGCAGCTTTTGCAGTCCGGTTTCAACACTGCTCCTATGTTTTTCTTCCCGTCTATTTTTGCTATCATCGGGTTATTAAACCGAACATGTCGTATAAATTCGTTTTCCCATATTGCAGGCTGTGCGTTTAAGAAGTCAATATCAAATACTCCATCACCCGGAATGAATGGATTAATTGTAAAATACCCTACTCCGAATGAAGTCAGATTTTGAAAAAAATGGGTTCCTTGGCTGGGCTCTATCCGATAATTTTCCAATCCTGATTCCACAATCAGGCGGGCATTCGAAATATGAGGCCATTTTACCGGAATACCCAGCCAGGGATCACTGGTTCCCCAACGTCCCGGCCCGACTAAAACATATCCTCGTTCTTCCTTAACAAATTGTTTATTTATTTTTTCGATCTCATAAGCAATTAATTGATTATTGGAAGACTTGAAGTTTTCGGTTTTGACATATACAATATCTGTTATGTCATTGGCAATTCCATGACCTAAAGCATGATAGGAGTATAAAATGCATTCATTGGGATCTACCAACGATAAATCTTCTTCCATCATTTCTTTGCTGTCCACAATGGGCCTTATCTGTAGCAAATAGAATGTTCCCGTAACTTCGTTATCCGGTCCTTCTTCCAAATTGACGGCAAATTCAATTTCTACCGGGCGTCCCATTTCTTGTTGGCCCAGTTTTAATACAAATTCCAAAATAGTAGCCAATGGAAATACTTCATGTTGTAATACTCCAATGAAAGTAAGTACTTTACGATTGGGCCCGGGATAATAACCGTCTAACAACACTTGATCATAATGATCATAAGTAGAAGTGATATATTTTAACGTCTGATCTTTTTCTGCTTCTTTAACCGGTAGTTTTAGAAGATTGAAAGCGTCATCGGTAGAGAAATGAAGATCTTCCAATGCATTTAGATCAAGGGCGTAATATCTTGTTTGTGTTTCTTTTAAGGCAAAATCCAATGTCCCTGTTTGTAAAATATTATTTGGATGTCGGGGTGAAAAACGGAGTGTAGTACCCCCATCGACAATATATTTTCCCAATCCCAAGGCGATATTGGCAATTCCGTCTTCCGGTTTTTCATCTCCAATGGGATAGAAGTTGAGAGAACGGGCCACTCCGGAAATGGTCGGATAAAATCGATTGTTATACGCTTGTCCGACAACCTCTTGAAGGACAATTGCCATTTTTTCCTGATCAATCAGATTTTGAGTGGCTGTCATATAGGCTTTACTGTCCTGATAAAAAACCGATGCATATACAGCTTTAATGGCATCGGCAGTCATTTCCAACATTTTCTCCTTATCTTCTACTTTAGGAACCATATAAGTTGAGTATATTCCTGCGAATGGCTGATAATGGGAGTCTTCCAGTAGACTGGAAGAACGGATTGCAATAGGAGCGGTAATTGTCTCAAAAAAAGCATATAAATCTTCTTTCAATTTTTCAGGTAACTGCGCTTTAAGGAAATGGTCCAAAATCAATTCATCCGGAATGTCTTGCAAAGCGATCTCCAATAAATCGTTCTTTTCCATGAATTCATCGAAAATATCAGTACATAACACTACCGTTCTCGGAATTTTTAGTGCCGCATTTTTGAAGTTGAGATCAGCTTCCATTGAATGGCGTTTTACCATCTGCCCCATAAATGCGAGTCCGCGACCTTTTCCTCCTAACGATTCTTCTCCGATCCGGGCAAAATTGGAATATTCGTCAAACCTGTCTTTTACAAATTCGGCTACCACTCCCGTATTCTTCATTCGCCGGTAACTTACAATTGCATCAAAAATAACTTGGCGTGCATGATCCATATTCGTATAATCGGATACATCGATTACTTTTAAAAACTCCGCTACAGGAAATATGGCGCGGGAGTAAAAAAAACGGGAGAAATGATTTCTGGATAAATGATAAACCAACGAATCATCCGGAATGGAGAAGATTTTTCGTTGTAAATCCTTCAAAGAAGTTATTCTCATGATCTCTTCCTTTGTTTTGGGATTGAGAATAATAAAGTCGCCAAAGCCGAAATTATTAATTATTTCTTTCTTCAAATCCTGAGGAAATGATTTGGAGTTTTTGTCGATGAAACTGCATTTTAATTCTTCGGCATATACTTTATTGGCCGGATCGGAAGAGGCATAAATAAGGGGAATAAAGCGGTCTTTGTTCCTTACCATACAACCGAATTTATATCCCGCCAGTGGGTCCTTCTCCCCTTTTCTGCTGAAAGACATGTCGCTGATAATACCCAGCATATTATTTTTATATTTTTTATAAATGGCTTCTGCTTCTTCGTAGGTTCTGGCCAGCTTGATTTTAGGACGCCCCCGCATACGCAATGTTTGTTGATGCGCATTTAATGCTTCTTTTGCAAATGCTTTGGATTGAAGTAAAACAAATTTATATAGGTAAGGCAAAACGGAGGAATAGAATCGAATGGAATCCTCCACCAGCAGAATAATCTGTACTCCTACAGAATCCACATCATCTTCTGCATTCATTTTATCTTCAATCAATTTAATAATGGCCAGCAAAACTTCATGGTTGCCCAACCAACTGAAAATATAATCGATTGCGCTTAAATCTTCTTGGGATACTCGTTTTGAAACTTCTTTCGAAAAAGGAGTCAACACCACAATGGGAATAGCAGGATAATACTCTTTGATGTGACGGGCCACACCGAATGTATCCGAGTTATCCATGTTAGGCATGCAAATAATGAGGTCAAAGTTTATTTTTGAAAGCATTTCAAATGCTTCTTCTTCGGTGCTGGCTTGAGTAAAACGAGGAGGATAGCGTAAACTTAAAGAGGTATATTCATTGAAAATTTGTTCATCCACTCGTCCGTCGTCCTCTAATGTAAAAGCGTCATATCGTGTGGCAATGAGTAATACATTCAGTATTCTTTTATTCATCAAATTGGCAAATGATACATCCCTAAATACCAGGTGCCTCATGCTTTTTGTTTGGTCCATTTTATTTTATTTATTTCTTGTTTTCTGTGAGTCTTGCAAAGGTATAATTCTTTTTGAAATGGGATGAATCCGGAGCGGGCCGGTATTCTCCTATTTTCGGAAAAACGGGTGTAATAAATAAAGTTTTTTTATTTGGTTTAACTCAATCCGAATGATTAGTCAATTCCGGTCAATTCCGAATAAGGTATTATCTATAGAAAGAATAATATTAATATTGCATCTGAAAAAAGGAGAATTGATTATTTATTTTATTGGATAATAGACTTTTGATCCTAAATTAGATTGGA
>DAIQOU010000427.1:0-4437 GCA_036787725.1 Bacteroidales bacterium | reverse complement strand
CCATTTGAACAATTAATTTTAACATATTAATTATAAGACAAATAAAATAAATTACACATAAAAAACAAACCTCCGAATCAATAAAACACCGTTCAAATAAAGACTAATTATTGCTTAATATGAAATCTTCAATTACTTTATTATTTCTGCTATTTTTCTTCAAAATATTTTCGGGAGAAACCTCACGAGATGTTACCGACTATAGAAAATTTCCCGGAAAAGACATCCCTTCTTCCTCTCCATTTCTTATAGCAGAATTTTGTACGGAAGCTGAATATTTTGATCAGCTATTGCACAAGGAAGACTGTATTACAGAAGATTCGTCTATTCAAAAAAAAGGCAGTCAAATCATATTGCCTTGTAAAGATACACTCGTTATATTCAAAGACATATCGGATGAAGAAGATGCATCTACATATGAATATGCAGGAAAAGCGGAGCATCTGAATGCGTATGTAATTTATGGAGAACACTACGAATGGGTAACTTATACATTAATTGACCAAATTACCGGAAAGACATTGGAATTTGAAGAATATCCTTATTTGATTCCGGGCGAGAAACATATTCTTGTAATTTCAAATGATCCTTTTAAAGGATATACCGACTTGAATTTATTTTCTTATGACAACGGAGAAATAATACATAGTTTATCATTGGAAGGATGGCTACCGGCATGGGAAAGAGAAATGTACCGAAGCAAGAATAATTATTTCTATTTACCTCTGTTAAAAGTAGAAAACCAAGTCCCCGACTGGGATTCGCAAAATTACAGCTATTTAAAAATCAATATATTAAATAACTCCTCCTCCGGTTCAGACACGATTGATTTTAACGGTCCCGTAAGCTTGTTTAACCGGCAATAGAATAAAAATTCAATCAACAACCTAAACCGAAATAATCAAGTCGGGACGAAAACTGTCGTCATCTCGTATCCGTATCTTGAATAAAACGTTACAAATTCTTCATTAACCGGCAACAGACTTCTCTGATTTTTGCACTGAAATTTTTAATATCATTCTTTATGAAAATTCAGTACAAAAAAATCTTATTAACAGGATTGGGAATAATCGGAAGTTTTTCCTCTTTCTCTCAAGTTCAATCACCCAAAAACATCATCGTTTTAATTGGTGACGGAATGGGACATGCTTGTATCCAAGCTGCCAACTACTACACAACAGGACAAGACGGGGCACAGGCTTATGAACAATTTCCCGTCCTCACTTGGCAAAGCACCTTTAATTCAAAAAATGCAACGAAAGGAGCCACAGACAACATTCCTCTCTACTATGACATGGAGTATCGTTCCGACAGTGCTTGGATTGATTTTGAATGGGTACGGCGAGATGCTGATACAAGAGCGGGAAGCACGCATACCAATGGCCGCAAAAACTATAATTCTGCTCGCTATACCGACTCGGCTCCGGCGGCAACCGCCTTAGCTACCGGAAAAAAAACATATGACGGAAGCATTAACGTGGATATAGAAGGAAATAACTTATTTACAATCGCCGAACATGCGCTGTCTTTAGGTAAAAAAGCAGGGGTGATTACGTCGGTTCAATTCTCGCATGCGACTCCCGCCGGCTTTATAGCACATAATAAAAACCGAAATAATTATGCAGAAATAGCTCGGGAAATGTTATTGAATTCCACCCTCTCGGTTATCATCGGCACAGGACATCCTGATTATGATGAGAATGCTCTTTATAATCCGGGAATAAACGGATACGACTATGTGGGAGGCGAAAAAAGTTGGAATGATTTAATCTCCGGGAATAGTACTTTAAACGGACAAGTTCCGGCCGACATAGATGGAGACAACATACCGGACCATTGGACACTCATTCAAGATTCAGCCGATTTTGAAAAGATCGCTGCCGGGAAAATGCCGATACCCAAAAGATTGTTAGGTATTCCGAAAGCAGGGTCTACACTGCAATCCAATCGCTCGGGCTCGGGAGAGTCTGTGTTAGCCGTACCTTATAATACAAATGTTCCTACGCTAGCTCAATTATCTGAAGCCGGATTAAAAGTATTGGAAAACAAAAACGGATTTTTTCTTATGATTGAAGGAGGAGCCATCGATTGGGCAAATCATGCAAATGCTCCGGGAAGAATGATAGAAGAAATGATTGATTTCAACAATACGGTAAACAAAGTAATTGACTGGGTAGAAAAAAACGGAGGATGGGAAGAAAATTTAGTGATTGTCACGACCGACCACGAATGCGGATACATAGTGGGACCGAATACTCAAAATGAAACCGTCAATAATCCGATCGATAACCCCATTATTAATAATGGAAAAGGAAATATGCCGGGATTATCTTACAATTCATTGCAACACACCAATATGCTTTGTCCTGTATATGCTAAAGGAGCCGGTGCCGAACTGCTAAAAACACATGAAAACCGCACCGATTTTTACAGAGGAAGATACATAGACAATACGGATATTCCTCGTTCTCTTTTTACTTTATGGCCTAATAATGAAGTACAAATCAAAAATTTCATCTTAATGGTCTCCGACGGATGGGGATATAACCAAATTACAGCCACTGATTTTTATGAAGGCAAAAAGCAATCGTACGAATCATTTCCGATAGCGGTCCCCATGTCTACTTTCCCGGGACGAAAAGGAAATCGATTGGCCGAAAATACATTGGAATTATATACTACAAGTTACAACTCCAATCGTGCCTGGTCTGAATTTGAGTATGTTAAAGAAGGATACACCGACTCTGCACCCGCTGCTTCAGCCATGGCTTCGGGAGAAAAAATATACGACAGTGCATTGAATATAAGAATAGATAATAATCCGTTGACAACCTTACCCGAGATTGCAACCTCGAAAGGGAAATCGGCAGGAGTGGTCAGCAGTGTGGAACTTTCACATGCAACTCCTGCAGGATTGGGAGGAGCTCACAATAAAAACAGAAATGCTTATCATGAGATTGCTCAAGAAATGTTTTTCAACAGCAATTTGTCTGTCATTATAGGAACCGGAAACCCGGAATACGATAATCAAGGGCAGAAGGTAAAAAACCCAAACTACACCTGGATTTCCGAACCGGCTTGGAACGCGTTGAAAAATAATGCTATTGAATGCAACGGACAACAATTAAAGGATATTACGGGTGATTTTCAACCGGATCCCTGGACATTGGCTGAAGATTCTATTCATTTTTCCGACATGGCAAAAGGAAAAAACATTCCGCTAAGACTGGCCGGAATTCCTAAAATCCATGAAACCTTACAGGCCTATCGAGCCAACAGCGAAATCGGGAAAAGCGGAGATTTATACGGAAACCGTAAATTTGCTGCCGATTCCATTCCGCACAACAAAAATATATCTCCGTTATATGAATTATCTCAAGCTGCACTGAATGTACTTAATCAAAATCAAAAGGGCTTTTATTTAATGATCGAAGGAGGAGCCGTTGACTGGTGCAATCATGCCAACCAGCTGGGAATCATGATCGAAGAACAACGTGATTTTAACATGGCAGTCGATTCGGTAATTGCATGGATCGAAAAAAACAGCAATTGGGAGGAAACTTTACTGATCGTTACCGGCGACCACGAATGCGGATATTTATTAGGACCCGATCATAAAAACCAAACCGACAACAGCCCCGTCACTAATCCGATCATAGACAAAGGAATCGCAAAAATACCCGGTCACAGTTATCATTCCGGAAATCATACGAATCAGTTGATTCCTCTCTATGCTAAAGGCGCCGGATCCGAATTGTATAAGTCTTATCTGAATAACTACGATTACATTAGAGGTTATTATCTGGACAATACAGATATACCGCATCCGGTACTAACAGAATGGAATAACCTGCCCGATTCTCCTCCCAACCTGATTACCGGAATGGAGACCACCCGGAAAAAAGACAATATACTGATCGTACGACCCACTTTGGTAGACAATTTATTATATATAGAAAATGATGTGAATGATGTTGTCGAAATCATTGATATGAATGGGAATATGGTGTACAGAACACAAATCGTCCCGGGAAGTTCCATCGATTTAAGTTCCCTCAATAAAGGACTGTATATAGTCGGTTGCGGAGGGAAATATGCCAAGATAGTAAAAAAATAATCCTTATCCGACATCGAGGAATTATCCGAGAAATAAGAAAAAATATTCAAAAAGGAATTAGAAGCAAGACATTCGATTTTCTGACGGAAAGGAGCATAAAGTACCTGCCCTGTCCCACATAAAATCAAACAAACCGGCAGATAATTCCTTTTTGGTTATCTTCTTTTTATTTGTAACAGACTTGTAACAGATTTGGCTTAAATGTAGGTGAAATGAAATGGTATCGTAACAAAATAACAAGTCATTTGCATTGTCAAAATTAATAATGATTAAATTCAATGAACTACCGATTGTACTTATCTAACAATTTATTTTTAAAA
>DAIQOU010000426.1:0-4442 GCA_036787725.1 Bacteroidales bacterium | reverse complement strand
CTTGGCAAAAGATTTTGTTTCCTTTTGAATTTCTCCGTATTTTTTTATCAACGGCTTCTTCAGATCCATAAAAATAGTCTGTGCTTCAGAGATGGTAGGAGCTTTTTTCGAAAAAAGCCCGAAATAAAGTTTGTCCTCATTAAACTTCAGCACACAAGAATTAAATGTATGACCGCCAAACTCAATATTCAAGAAAATAAAACAATTGTCTATCTTTTGATATTCAGTTACTTTATCCTTTAACACCGCGAAAACCTGTTCTTTATTCATTCCAAATTTTAAACCCCAAAAACCATCTATCAATTGAGCTTGAGATAAAAAAGACACGGATATGAATAATAGTAAAAAAAATAATTTTTTCATAACTCTAGTCATTTAATTAAATACTCATTCGCAAACATACATAAAAAATCGTGCATTTATCGGCGTTTCGATAAAAAATCACTCGTATTTTTCTTTTCTCTTTCTTTTTTTCTTTATTTCTCCAAAAATCAATTCTAAATCCCGATTAATGAAAAAAATATAACTAATCAAGTTAAGCAAATCCCGGTCAACATCCTTCCGGAATGAATTCCCAATTTTCGGGCTGAGAAAAACCGCTCGGATTGCTCATTCGTACAAATGGCGCTTACCCGGATTTGCTCGTCGGGCACACCCAATCGTTTTAATTGCATACTATTGGCCTCCCGCAGATCAATATGAAATTTTCCCGTTTCCGGGTTTCGGAAAGCAATTTCCGACATTTCGAAACCGCCTTCGCGGAAAGCTTCATATACCTCATCCCCTACTTCAAATCGGTCGGGACCGATGGAAGGACCGATCACGGCATATATTTCCATCGGAGAACAATGATAATATTCTATCATTTTCTCCACTGTTTTTTGCAAAATAAGAGACCGGGTTCCTCTCCATCCGGCATGTACCGCTCCGATCACTTTCCGATCCGCCGCATATAACAATATCGGGACACAATCTGCTGTAGTAACCGCAAGGCAGCAATCCCGCAACGAAGTCAGCAAAGCATCTTTCCCCTCCAACAATCGGCTTTGTCCGGTCTCGGATTCCTGTATAAAAGACTCTTCGATCATTAAAGTCTCCGATCCGTGTACTTGATAAGGCACCAACAACCTCCGATCTTCCAACCCGGTAATTTGACATAAAAGCTGTCTGTTTTTATGTACGTTTTCTTCCGAATCGCCCGAATAACAACTCAAATTGAATGATCCGTAACTTCCTTGGCTAACGCCTCCTTTACGGGTGGTCGAAAAATGAATTACATTTTCAAACGGAAGAAAAGATTCAAATTGCAGAAAACATTCTTCATTCATAATCTCAACTGATTGTATGTTCGGATATGATAAGATCCATTTTTATATCGCCTTCGTCTGCGGGAACAACAGCTATCAGCTGAAATTCAAAACAGATGCCCACCTTCGTAACCAATGAGTCGGAAAGAAAACGATCGTAATAGCCTTTTCCTCTGCCCAACCGGTTACGATTGCGGTCGAAAGCCACCCCCGGAACCAGAATCAAATCGGCCCGCTCATGCCCCACGCCCTTCATACCTTTCGGTTCATTCACTCCTATCGAAGATCTCTCAAATAAAGTCGCATCGTTTATTTCCCGGAAAATCAATTCGTTTCCCGCCACCACCGGGAAATAAAATTTCTTCCGGTCTTTCCACCTTTCCATCAATGCGATTGTCGACACCTCATCCTTCATGGCGTTATACGTAAATATATTGATTGCCTGTTGAAAAACATCCGAAGCTTCAATTTGTTTACAAACTTCTATCGATTTTGCCAACAATTCTTCCCGAGTATACCGTTGTTTCAGGGATGCAATTTCTTTTCGTACCTTAGCTTTTTCGAGGGTAATCATACACTTTCTCCTTTACATGCTGTTTTTATTCAAACGACAAAGCAACCGTTTTGTTATCATAAACCGAAAGAGAAACAGATTTATTTTTCAATACTTATTCAAAATAAATACCCTTGCTCATCACGAAGGCTTCTTACACTGCGTTCTCTGATGACGGCACCTTCCGGAATATCTCCGATAAGCAACGGAGATTCTTTGTTATGATACAGATACTTGCCTGCTGCCTTATGGTGATCTCCCTTAATGGCATAACAATAGATACAACCGTTGAGACAAGTCTCGTAGGTACTTATGTCTATACTTTCAATGCAATTGCAAACTTTTCGTTGGTTTTTGTCCTTCCCGGCAGAAATACGATAACCGACAATTCGCTCCACCAACTCCTTGTCAATACACATTCCGGCCGGAATACCCCAACGGGAAAGATCTTTTTTTAAGGTACAAGTATTCAATTGAAACGAATATCCTTTTACCGTACGGGCAAATGACTCCGCCATTTCCGCTACTTCTTCCGACAACAAGGGATTAATCCCCTGTTGATTTAATGCGCTCCGGATATGCGGATAATGATCAATAAATCCCAACATACATTTTTCCGTATGGTGTTGAAGTTCTCCGGCTATTTCGGCAAATGCTTCTTCATGAAACCGAACGGTATATTTCCGATTCGTAAAGATCGGATCGTAACGCCAAATAACCCGTTCTTTGCCGATCCGTTCGGATAGTTCCTTGAAACCGGTTATCCGCCGGGATAGAGAAGGCAATCGGGTTTCGATCTCTTCCCCGTACGGATTTAATGTAAATTGAAAATAATACTTATACTCTTTCAATTCATCCAACCTTCGGATCATAGGCCCCGGATTCTTGGTCCAAAAAACAATACAGTCCACCACCTCCGGTTCCAACCCGACCCGACTGATCATTTTAGGATTAAACGGGTTGGGCACCAATACGAATCCTTCTTTTATCCGGTTAAAAAACCATTCGGAATAAAAAGCAGGAATATCTGTTCTTCTGCCGGCACTGATTATCATGTTCCAAAACAAGAATCATTTCATTCATACTTAAAAATACGGTGCAAAAATCGAGCCATCATTTAGGATCCTTTTGTTTGACGGTAACCGTATCGGTAGGATATACCTCTGTGGTAATGTACTTCAACATTTTTTCTTTTCGTTGTTCCTTACGGGATTTCCGATTCTCGCGTATTCCGCCTCCGCTGTAATCGGGGCGAGGCACCATACGGCTCACTCCATGCATGGATTCCATCTGCACGGGACGATCCGATACGGACTCGGGAGCTTGGTTGGAATATTTCTCAAAAAACAACGGCGAAACTTTAAGAGTCGTATCTTCGGGAAGCATCATCTCCAGTTCTTTCAGTCGCAGAATATTCAGTCCGTAGTGGAAAGTCGGTACAATGATGGGGCTTTTATTCACATCCAGTTCCACCACTTTCAGCGAATCGCCGGAATGTTTGTATTGGTCGGTATTTTCAAGTTCGAAAGGTGAAAACTCCAACTTAATCTTACTGTTAATAATTCCTTTATAAATATCATCTTCTTGGACCTGCGCCTCAGCAATGACATACACAGATATAAAACAGAACAACATACAAATTTTCTCCGTAGCAAAGTTTCGTTTATAAAAAATAAATAAAGAATCCATAAAGAAATTGTTAGAACGCAAAAGTATGGATTAAATAATACATTGTATATCTTTGCATTCTAAAAAAAAGATAATAAAAGTGGGGAAAAACAAATTACAAAAGTTCGACGATATGGAAAAATTCCCCCATGTATTGCAATATCCTTTCTCGGTATTGGAAGATAAAGGATTCGAATACAAAGGGAATTGGAATCGCCGGTTTTTCAAAAACGACAATCCGGTGGTTTTGGAACTGGGATGCGGAAAGGGAGAGTATACGGTAGGACTGGCTAAGCTGTTCCCGAACAAAAACTTTATAGGAATCGACATCAAAGGTGCTCGGATGTGGTCGGGAGCCAAGCAATCGCTGGAAGAAGGACTGAAAAACGTTGCCTTTCTGCGAACTCACATCGAGTTGATCGATCGGTTTTTCGAAAAAGGAGAAGTATCCGAAATCTGGATCACATTCCCCGATCCGCAAATGAATAAAACGAACAAACGACTGACTTCCTGTCGTTTTATGAAGCTCTATCGAGAGATACTGAAAGCAAACGGTATCATCCACTTAAAAACCGACAGTCCTTTTTTATATACCTATACCGGCGAAATGATCCGCTTCAACGATTTGCCTGTAATAACGGCAACGGACAACCTGTATAATGGCGGAACGACCGATGAGATTTTGTCCATTCAAACTTACTACGAACAACAATGGTTGGAACGGGGTATGACCATCAAATACCTCAAGTTTCAATGCCCGACCGACCGGGAACTTACGGAACCCGAAACGGAAATAACATACGACGAATACCGAAGCTTCAACCGAAGCCGAAGAAGCGCCGGAGCCATGAAAAAAGGTACCGCCGATAATTAACTTTATATGAATAAGTTTTGTTAAAGTTCCGGACCGATTC
>DAIQOU010000425.1:0-4444 GCA_036787725.1 Bacteroidales bacterium | reverse complement strand
TCAGAACAAACACGATCCAAGAAATAGCGATCGTGGGTTACCATTAACAAACTTATTTTAGAACGATTCAGGTAATTTTCCAACCATTCGGTCATTTCCAAATCGAGATGATTGGTCGGTTCATCCAATATAAGCAAATCAGGCTTGGTAATCAACACATTTGCCAATGCAACCCGTTTTAATTGCCCTCCCGAAAGATTCTCTACTTTCTGATCCAAATCCGTTATTTTGAGTTGAAAAAGAATTTGTTTTACCCGTTGTTCGTAATCCCATGCCTGTAAACGATCCATTTTGGCCATCAATTCATCCGATTGCTCGGAATTACCGGAAGCGATCATTTGTTCATATGCAGCAATCAGCCGGACAATTTCGGTTTCCGAACGAAAACAGGCTTCTCGTACGGAAAGCCCTTTCGGATAAATGGGATCTTGCTCCAAATATCCGACACTCAAATCGCGTCGAAACACAATGGAACCGGAATCATAATCCTCTTTTCCGGCCAGTATATTCAATAAAGTCGTTTTACCCGTTCCGTTTTTCGCAATAAGTCCGATATGTTGTCCTTCCGAGATCCCAAACGATATATTCTCGAAAAGAATTAAATCTCCAAAACTCTTCGTCAGTCCGTCTACTTGCAGATTGATGGCCATAAATTGATATTTTGGTGCAAATTTACACGATAATCCCGGATAAGGAAACCCGGGAGAGATAATTCTATAACCGAAGGAAAGAAAAAAGAGGAATAAAAAATCCCTTTCCATATAATAATGAAAAGGGAGTATTCAATCGATTCGAGACGGAATATATTTTCCGCTTAATTTGCAGCCAATGATCCATACAATTCACTTTCTATTAGCCGAATCTGATCATTAATTTGCTGACACTTCAACCCGTTTCTCACGGATAAATAACGTTCAAACTGATAACGCAGCATCGCCAACATGCGAAGCTTTTCTTCTCTTTCTTTCATACCAACTAAATTTTAACCTAAAACAATTTTTACTAATCTTTTCGATTGCAAAGATAATAAATATTTTCAAAATATGCTGTAAAACATATTTTTATTTATTGATTTATTCATTTTTTCTTATAATAGAAGCAGTTATAGCTCGGTAAAGATTATATTTTGGCCTATTGAAAACAACGACTTGCAACTAATGAAAATGATATACAACAATAAGGTAAATAATACAATCGAAGGCCGGGCTTACAAAAGAAAGTAAAATGTATGCAAAGCGGGCAAAGGAAAAACGACTTTGTCCGGCCTCCTTTTATTTAGTGGATATTTATTTTGCTGCAAAACACAAATTTACTTTGCAGCAAAACGCAACTTCGTTTTGCTGCAAGATACTACTACCGTTTTGCTGCAAAATGAAGTTATAAGTTGCAGCAAAACAAAAACGCATTTTGCAGCAAAACGGAAAAGCTCTTTCAAACAGCTTGTAATTGACAGGTTTTATTTTTCCTGTCATCGGTTGACCGGCTTAATAGGAACGTTTATATTAACTACCAATTGATGGGAATCTGTCCGGTCCGAATCAGATACTCATTGGTAAGACTGAAATGTTTATTGCCAAAAAAGCCTCTGGATGCAGACAGAGGTGAAGGATGGGGCGACTTCAGAATTAAATGTCTGTTGGAATCGATAAATGCACCTTTCTTTTGCGCATACGCTCCCCACAATATAAAAACAACATGTTCTTTTTCCTCTGCAATACGATGAATCACCGCATCCGTAAAAGCTTCCCAACCCTTATTTTGGTGAGAACCGGCCTGATGAGCACGAACGGTCAATGTGGCATTGAGTAATAATACTCCCTGCCGGGCCCAACGTTGCAAATTTCCGGTAGCCGGTATCGGAACATTGAGATCATCTTTTAATTCATTAAAAATATTAACTAATGAAGGAGGAAACGGTATACCGTCGTTCACGGAAAAACACAATCCATGAGCTTGTCCGGGCTCATGATACGGATCCTGCCCTAAAATAACCACCTTTACTTCTTCGAACGGACATTGTTCAAAAGCATTAAAGATCAGTTTTCCCGGAGGATAAACTGTATAAGAAGCATATTCGCTTTTTACAAATCCTACCAGTTTATTAAAATAATCCTTTTCAAATTCATTTGCCAATCTTTTTTTCCAACTCTCTTCAATTCGTACTTCCATAATATTTTGTTTATGATCAACTTTATCAATTAAATAAGACAACAAAGATACCGAGTCGATTGAAATTAGCAACAGCAGAATAATAAAAATGTTTTTTGCTCGCAATGTACGTCTTTCAATATTTTTTATATCTTTGTGCCCGCATCCGGCTCCATAGTTCAGTTGAATAGAACGTCAGATTCCGGTTCTGAAGGTCGCAGGTTTGAGTCCTGCTGGAGTCACAAAGCTGTAAAAAAGGCGATTACATTTACTTGTAGTCGCCTTTTTTGTTACGATCCAATTCTCGGAGAGAGTAAACCCTCTATTCAATTTAAGCATACAGTTACAAAGAATTTCTTCGATAAAAACAAAATTTCTCCTTTACTTTGCTTTTGTAAAAGGGGCCGGTTA
The DNA here is from genome assembly GCA_036787725.1 of Bacteroidales bacterium. Classification (GTDB taxonomy): domain Bacteria; phylum Bacteroidota; class Bacteroidia; order Bacteroidales; family Azobacteroidaceae; genus DAIQOU01. The sequence continues at coordinate 1,885 of DAIQOU010000425.1, read as the reverse complement.
ATTAATTAATATTATTTTTGCATTATTAATTATATTCTAAAAACATGGAAGAAAAAATAAGACCTTTCTTTTGGGTTAAACATGAAAACAGTGCTTCTGTTTGTTTAAACGTCGGTACTTATAAGGAAGAGGTGTTTGAAACCCGAGCAGACGAAGGATTTGAAGGTAACGGTTACGATTGGGCATCTTTAGCCCAAGTTTTTTTAAGTGAAAAAATGCCGGAGTTAAAAGAAGTAATAAACTTTGATCCGGAAGCAAGCATGTTTTGTGTCTATTCCCGTGATATTGCCGCACTCGAAAAATTCGCTTGCGAGTTCAAAAAAGCTTGCGAAAATGACGAAATGATCAAAGACCTGTTTTCTCGTGCCGAGTTAGATTGATGGTTTTATTGGAATTTACGACAAAATGGGTCAAGCGTATTTTATAACCGGAATTGATACGGATATAGGCAAAAGTTATGTAACCGGTTATCTGGCTAAACAATATTCAGAGGAAGGAAAGCGGGTGATTACCCAAAAGTTCATTCAAACCGGTTGTACAGTCGATTCCGAAGACATCCGAATCCACAGAAAAATAATGCGAATGGAATTGCAACCGGAAGATTTGGAAGGGATTACTTGTCCCATATTATTATCTTATCCGGCTTCTCCTCATTTGGCGGCTTCTATCGACAACAAACACATAGATATGGAGAAGATCACCCGGTGCACTTCTGTATTAAAAGAGAAATACGACCTTGTCCTTATTGAAGGAGCCGGCGGAATTATGGTACCGACTGTGGGTGAGCAAACTACGCTTGATTATATTGTATCCCAAAGCCTTCCGATAATATTGGTTACTTCTCCCGTATTGGGCAGCATCAATCATACGCTGCTTACCTTGGAAATTTGCAGAGCAAATAAGATAGAAGTAAGGGGTATAGCTTATAACGAATACTTTAGTACAGATGACGTGATCGGAGAAGATACAAAAAACTATTTACAAAAGTATATGTCTGTTCATTTCCCTAAAACCGAGTGGATAAATATACCTGAAATTCAGGATTAAAAAACGTTACAAAAACATGAAAAATATTATTCTGCCAATACTTTTTACATTGATTGTATTAAACATGGAGGCACAAAATGAAACAAACAATATTGAACTTTTTTTGTGGGAAAACGGATATCCTAACAGTAACGGTACGGAACAATTGGAACCGGATGAGAAAAAAGGCATTTACAAACCTTCCATACGGGTGTTTCTTCCCAAGAAGGAAATGGCAACCGGTCGCGCTGTAATTATTTGTCCCGGAGGAGGATATTCTCATTTGGCTTATCATCATGAAGGATATGATTTTGCTCCCTTTTTTAATAAATTGGGAATTGCTGCCATCGTTCTCAAATATCGCATGCCTAAAGGCGGAAATTATGAAGTACCTCTATCTGATGCCATAGAAGCCATACGATTGGTAAAACAACACGCAAACGGGTGGAATATCAACCCGGAAGATATTGGAATTATGGGTTCTTCTGCCGGAGGACATTTGGCTTCAACGGTTGCAACACATGCGGAACAAGACCGCATGCCGGCCTTTCAGGTTTTGTTATATCCTGTCATTACTATGGATACAAGCTATACACATAAAGGTTCCGCAAACAACCTGCTGGGAAAAAATCCCGAAGAACAGCTAGTTATTTCATTTTCGAATGAAAAGCAAGTAAAGGAAAATACCCCGAGAGCCTTTATCGTACTTTCAAATGATGATAAAGCAGTAGTACCGGCCAATGGAGTCGGTTATTATCTTGCTTTACAGAAACAAGGAATCCCGGCTTCTCTCCACATTTACCCCACAGGAGGACATGGATGGGGCATACGGGAAAATTTTCAATACAAAGAACTTTTC
>DAIQOU010000424.1:0-4449 GCA_036787725.1 Bacteroidales bacterium | reverse complement strand
TGTTAATGATGTTATTTTGAATTATAAAGATAAGGACTTGATAAGGGTGGATTGTCCGAGAAAAAAGCTCGGTATTTCCGGATAGAAATTCGGATTCTCATTCTTTTATTTATTCAATTTATTCAATTCAAAAATCAGCAAACGGAAGCATTGTATTATCTTTGTATTGATATTTAATATGACCACTCTAATTTTTCTGTTATGAAGTTTAAATTATCATTTATTATCATTTCGTTGTTGGGAACCTTACATCTTTCTTTGTTTGCTCAAACGTATACCCATGGAAGATCTTCCTCTTATACTTGGCCTACCGACCCGAAAGTGCTTGAAAAGCTGGATCGGTGGCAGGATCTGAAGTTTGGGATGTTGATTCATTGGGGACTCTATTCTCAATTGGGTATTGTAGAATCATGGTCTATTTGTTCTGAAGAAGAAGATTGGATTCCGAGGGACAGTACGATTTCGTATGACGAGTATAAACGGCGTTATTGGAGTACGATCAATAAGTTTAAGCCGGATAATTTTGATCCTTCGAAGTGGGCCCGGATAGGGAAGAGTGCCGGGATGAACTATGTGGTATTTACAACAAAACATCACGACGGGTTTAATATGTTTGATACCAAACAAAGTGATTTTTCTATTAGTAAAGGAGCTTTTAAGGATGACCCGCGCAACAATGCGGCCAAAGAAGTTTTCAATGCTTTCCGAAATGAAAACTATATGATCGGAGCGTATTTTTCCAAACCCGACTGGCATTGTCAATACTATTGGTGGGATCGATATGCTACTCCTACACGGAATAATAATTATGATATTCGTAAAAATCCTTGGCGTTGGAATAAATTTAAAGAGTTTACGTATAATCAGCTAGAGGAATTAACCAACGGAGATTACGGTACAATCGATATTTTGTGGTTGGATGGCGGTTGGGTAAGACCCGCTCGTCCCAATGAAGCCGAACGGGCCGGGAGGGCGTATAAAGGAGCTCAGGATATCGATATGCCTAAAATTGCATCGATGGTCAGAAGCTATCAGCCGGGTATATTGATTGTCGATCGTACGGTTCCCGGAGAATTCGAGAATTATCAGACCCCGGAGAGAGGAATTCCCGAAACGCAACTGGAACATCCTTGGGAAAGTTGTATTACCTTGGGAGGGGATTGGGGATATGTACCGACCGATCAATATAAGTCGCCGGCAAAAGTGATTCATACATTGGTTGAAATTGTGGCAAAAGGAGGAAATCTGTTGTTGGGAATAGGGCCCAAACCCGACGGAACCATCCCGGACGAAGTGGGCGAACGACTGAATAAAATCGGTCAATGGATGAATAAGAATGGAGAAGCCATTTTTAATACCCGGATTACACCGGTATATAATGATAAGAATACTTGGTTTACACAGAGTAAAAACGGCAAAACGGTATATGCCATTGTGTGTTTGGAAGAAGGACAAGCCATTCCCGACAAGATTGTTTGGAAGGGAAATGAACCTAAAAAGGGAAGCAAAATTAAATTGTTGCAGACCGGAAAGAATGTGAGTTGGAAAAAAATACCGGAAGGAATAGAAGTCGTTGTGCCGAAAGGATTACCGGTCGACCAAGCCGCATTGGCTTTTTCTTTTGTTGTTAAATAAAAATTATATTCTTATGAAACGAGTTTTTATAGTTGCATTATTGCTTGGTGTGTTAATCTCTTCTTGCACGAATGTTAAAAAAGAAAATGAAGAGAAAAGTCCGGAGCCGGAAGAAACCGGTGTCGTAAAAATATCGGACGAAGATATGAAAAGCAAAACATTTGAAGAATTATTCAAAAGTATCGAACCTTCGGCCATTCCGGAAAGTGTATTTAAGCTGGTCGGAACCGATTTTACGGTAATAACAGCCGGGCCGGAGACCTCTTTTAACTCTATGACTGCGTCTTACGGGGGATGGGGACAATTATTTGATAAACCGGTAACATGGTGTTTTCTAAGAGCAAACAGATATACGTTAGAACTTATTAAAAAAGAAAAAACGTATACGATGACTTACTTTGAAGATCAATATAAAGATCAGGTGCTGTTTTTAGGAAGTAAGTCCGGTCGGGATTCGGATAAAATGAAGGAGTTATCTTTAACGCATGTGACCACGCCTGCCGGTAATGTTACTTACAAAGAAGCAAAGTTGATTATTGAATGTAAATTAATGGAAGTAACGACTGTAAATCCGGATGATTTCTATAACCCCGAAAACAAAGCGTTTGTAACGGAAGGATATGAAGAAGCAAAAGATTATCATAAACTGGTGTTTGGGGAAATAACACAAGTTTGGATCAAACAGCAGTAAAAATATTTATCCTTTATTTTTAATCAATGAAATAAATTCCTCTCGTGTTTTGGCTTGATTAAAAGCACCTGTAAAATCGGATGTGGTGGTGATCGAATTTTGTTTTTCGACACCCCGCATTTGCATACACATATGTTGGGCTTCAATTACAACCATTACTCCCAACGGATTTAGGGTTTTCTGGATACAGTCTTTAATTTGAGAAGTTAATCTTTCTTGTATTTGCAATCGGCGAGAAAATACATCTACGATACGCGGAATTTTACTTAGTCCGGTTACCCGGTCGTCCGGAATATAAGCGATATGAGCTTTTCCGAAAAAAGGAAGCATGTGGTGCTCGCAAAGAGAGAAGAAATCAATGTCTTTTACAATGACCATTTGTTTATAATCCTCAATAAATAAAGCCGATGTTAAGATTTTTTCGGGATCTTGTTTGTATCCTTTGGTTAAAAACATCATGGCTTTTGCTACTCTTTCCGGCGTTTTTACCAATCCTTCGCGAGTAATATCTTCACCCAATAATTCTATTATCTTCTTATAATGAAATGCTATTTCTGACTTTTTGTTTAGCTCTTCCGAAGTAAGTTCCATATTTATCGACATTATTTGAAAAACAAGAAATAAGTGAATGAAATACATTGTATTTCATTCACTTATAGTTATATGAAGTTAGTTGAATACTCTTATTTCATCCGTAACCACCTTCATTTCTTTACCATAAGAAGGAAATGCTTTTTTTAATTCCTGCATTAACAAAACCGCTTCTTCCCGTATGGGAAAATCTCCTACCCGAAGTCTCCAGATAGGAGAGGAGTAAGTGACATAGGTCGATAAATCCGGAAACGATTCTTTTATATTTTTCTCAATGGCAAGTGCGTTATTCTTTGATTCTTTAGTATTACCTGAAAACACATTGATCCGATATCCCGAAGTCTTTTCGAATTCTGACTTGTCAGTTGTTTCACCGGTGCGTTGATTCTTTTTTCCAATGAGAGCTGTAATTTTAGGATCCGATTTAATTCGGACTTTTCCTTCATTGGGTTTGTCCTGTTGCAATTCGGAAATGATCGATTCCTTTTCGGATTGACCATAGGTTTGCAATATACAAAACAATCCCATAAAGCAAATCAACAGTTTCAATGTAATAATTGATTTCATAGCTTTAAAACGCTTCAATGATAGGCATAAATTTATCAACGGCAAGGGATGCGCCTCCAATCAATCCTCCATCTACATCGGCATTGGAAAATAATTCTTTTGCATTGCTTGCATTACAACTGCCTCCGTACAGAATGGAAGTATTGTCGGCTATTTCATTCCCGTACTTTTCGGCAAGGGTTTTACGGATGAAAGCATGCATTTCCTGTGCCTGATCCGGAGAAGCGGTTTTCCCTGTTCCGATAGCCCATACCGGTTCGTATGCAATTACGATTTTTGCAAATTCTTCCGGAGACAAATTAAATAAACCTTCTTCTAATTGGTTTTTTACCACATTAAAATAAGACCCGGATTCTCTTTCTTCCAATACTTCTCCTACGCAAAAAATGGGAGTTAATCCGTTTTCTAAGGCCAATAAAACCTTTTCTTTTAGGATTTCGTTTGTTTCTCCGTAATAGGCTCTTCGTTCGGAATGTCCTAAGATGACATATTTTGCTCCGGTGGAAGCTACCATCGCAGCAGAAACCTCTCCTGTATAAGCACCCGACACTTTATCTGCACAATTTTGGGCTGAAACGCCTATTTTAGTTGTATCAATTGCAGCTGCAACCGAAGCCAAGTGGATAAAAGGAGTTCCGATCACTACATCGCAATTTACTGTTTTGCCAGCTAATGCACTTTGCAATTCTTTTGCCAGATTCACTCCTTCTTGCAGGTTAAAATTCATTTTCCAATTACCTGCCACAATGTTTTTTCTCATGTTTCCTAATTTAAATTTGCAATTATGATGATCTTAAATGTTTACAATTAAATGATTTTCTTTTTCCGCCTGAAATAAAGAAAATCAGAAATGGAAATCACTATCAACGGAATAAATAAGATGCCGGCTGCAGTAAGGGTTTTCTCCATTTCCCGGTTAGGCGGAGTTTCTCCCAGAATTGTTTGATTCAATGGGGCTTTTAATA
>DAIQOU010000423.1:0-4453 GCA_036787725.1 Bacteroidales bacterium | reverse complement strand
GTAATATAAGAATTCTTCTTACACCGGATTATACATTTCTCAAACCAACAAGTAGAAGGTCCGAAAATAAAATCGGTAGTTCCTTCTATATAACAATCCTCAAAATAACATCTGGAACCTTCTTTTCCGGTATAAACAGTGTCTTGATTTCCCAAGAAACGACATTTCTTAAAAATAATGCGATCTCCTTCTACATGTAAAGCCACAGCTTGTCCTAAGGGTTCGGCAGCGTTTTCAACAGTAAGATTTTCTACCGTGATGTTATTTCCTCGAATTAAAAAAGTGTAAGTTCGGAATGTTCCCATTTTATCGATATTGGCATGATCATCATATGTGATGATTGTTTTTTCAGGATCTTCTCCTATTAATCTTACATTACAGATATACGTCGGTAAAATCAGTTTTTCCTTATATACACCGTTTTTGATGAAAACGGTTACTGTCCCGGCCGGGTCGAAAGCCCGGATCGATTCAATCGCCTCTTGGATATTTCGGAAGTCGCCCCTCCCGTTGCGATCGACTGTGATTTCCAACTTTTCGGAATTTCCGAATACCGAAGAGCAATAGAGCAAGAGGCTCCCCAACAAGAGTAGTATTCTACTGTACATAATTGATTATTTAGGTTATTAGATTTATTATATCTTCGTTATTTATCCAACAAGAGGCTTGCCATGATAAAGGGTCCCACTGCCTTGGGATCATTATCCCGGACGGGTTCGGAAAGATAATATTCATAACTGCCATCCCGATATTTTTTATCCCCTCCCAATCCTGCTACGGCGCAACCGTCGGTAACGGAAATGGTTCCGTCCGTTTCCTCCTTAATGAACCGCTTTACGAATTGTTCATAGGCTTTTTTTCCTTTTTTTTCAAACTTAGTGTCCAAGTATCCCTTTTGAGCTCCTTTTATCCACGAATAAATAAACATGGCCGATCCGCTGGATTCGACATAATTGCCTTCCTTACCTATTTTATCCGTTACCTGATACCACATGCCGGTTTTGGGATCTCGGAATTTTTCCACTGTTTCACTGAGGTCTTGTAATATACCGATTATTTTGAGTCGTTTGGGATGAGTATTGGGTAAATAATCCAATACATCTGTCAATGCCATCATATACCATCCGATGCTGCGGGACCAGAAATTGGGGGATAATCCTGTTTCCGGATCTGCCCATCGTTGTTGTCGACTTTCATCCCAACCATGATAATACAATCCGGTTTCTTTATCATGGAGATATTTATGTGCATCAATCAATTGGAGTGCTACTTCGTCAAACAGTTGCGGTTCATTGAATATTTTTCCGTATTCGGCCAAAAAAGGGCCGGCCATATACAATCCGTCCAGCCATACCTGATGCGGATATATTTTTTTATGCCAAAAACTGCCTTCTTTGGTACGAGGATGCGTTTTCATTTGATCCCGTAATAATTGCAATGCTTTTCGAAAACGTTCTTCTTTCGTTTGTTCGAAAATGAGAAACAATATTTTTCCCGAATTGAGACGGTCGATATTATATTCTTCCGGCTTATAGGTTTTGATTTGCCCCTCCGAATTGATCATTAAATCGGCGTACGAATAAGCATAATCGTAGTATTTTTTATCTCCCGTCTTTTCATATACTTGCAGAACAGACTGTAATATCAATCCGTGGCAATAATTCCATTTGGGAGCTTTCGAAAAATCCAACATCCACGATTCCGGATTTCTTTTCATTTCGGAATCGGCCATGCGAACGGAATATTTATTTTGTGCCGGTAATATCCTCGGTACGATGATGAGGAGTACAATAAACAAGATATACTTTTTGAATTTCATGGTTTATGTTTTAATGATTCAGATATAATACGCAAATATAGATAAACCCCCTTGCCGGGATGGGGAATATCCGGTTTTTGAAGGTAGAGAAATTGGTATATCCGGTAAAAACGGTCGTTAGCTTGTTAAAAATTGCAAAACGAACATGCTTGCCTCAAAATGCCAATTGTTCTCAGAATAAGTTACGGATTGGAAGTTTCGTTCCGGAAAACCCCGAGGGAAGGACAGCGCGAAAGGAAAAAAGCCCGAAGGGTTTTTATTCGGATAAGAGGGTATATCAAAAGTTCGGTTATTTCCCGGAGAAGTTACGCCTTGAGCGGAATTATCGTATGAAATTTGTTCTTTGAGGCTCTTCTGCCGGAGGAGGATTTATTCCGTTCCTTTTTCCTGCTTCGATACATTTCAGCATCCATGCCATGTTTTTGCCTAATGTTCTCATGATCTGTAAACCTTCCAAATCTTTTTTCACTTCTTCCGGATCATTCCCATGCACCATATTCCAATATTGAGATGATACCACCGGCATGTTTCTTATTGTAAAGTACTTATTTAATTGGTCCAATGTAGCCGTTGTTCCTGCTCTTCGAGCAGATACTACGCATGCGCCGGGTTTATATGCAAAATGTCTTCCTGCATAAAACAACCGGTCCAACATAGCAATTAAAGACCCGTTGGCAGATGCAAAATAGACGGGAGATCCGATAATAAAACCACCACATTCCGGAGCTTTTTCCAATACCGAATTTACAATATCATCATTAAAAGTGCACCGGTTATCCAATGTTTTGCATTTTCCGCAAGCGATGCATCCCCTTATCGGTTTTGTTCCCAATTGGACAATTTCGGTTTCAATATTTTCTTTCTTTAATTCGTTTGCTACCTCAGATAATGCAGTATAAGTACACCCGTTCTTTCGGGGGCTTCCGTTGATTAATAATACTTTCATACGTTATTAAATTAGTTCATGCTTTGTTTTGTAATTCAAAAAAGGCATTCAGTTCTTTAAATCAATTTCAAAGTTAAGAAAAATCCGGTTGTGCCGCTTTCTCGTTCGGGTCTTTGATTATCTTTGCCTTTCATGAATTTTGATATGACACTTCGGTTTAATAAAAAATCATTTCTGTTGTTTCTCTTTATCTTTTGTGTAGAGACATGCATTGCGCTATTTCTAACTGATTCGATTATTCGTCCGTATGGAGGAGACGTATTGGTTATCTTATTAATGTATTATTTTTTCAACTCTTTTATTCATACGAATATTTTCCGATTATTGATTCCGGTTGTCAGTTTTGCTTATTTGATCGAATTCGGACAATATATTCGGATGCATGAATTATTACATTTACCCGATTATAAAATAATCCGAATTATCTTGGGATCTCATTTTTCTTGGGGAGATATGGCTGCCTATACCTTGGGAGGAATGCTTTGTTATATGATTGAAAAAGCACACTTTCTGCGATTAAGCCGGAATGTCTGATTATCTTTCTACCTCGCCTTTCAGGCGAAGACCGATAGAAGAAGGAAATCCGTTACTGTTTACGGTAATGGTTTTGTTAAAAGAGCCGACCCGATTTTTGGGGTCATAAGACGCTTTAATAAAACCCGTTTCTCCGGGAGGCACCGGTTCCTTACTCCATTCCGGGGTGGTACATCCGCAGGAAGAAGAGACATGACTGATCACAATCGGCTCCTCTCCTTTATTGTGAAATTCAAAGATATAAGTGGCTAATCCTCCATTTTCTTTTATCTTTCCAAAATTGTGCTCTTGTTGTAAAAAAGAGATGGTTTCTTTTGGAGGAATGTATTCTCCGTTTAATACATTGCCTTTTATCATAAGCGTAAAACTCTCCGGGGTTCCGGTAGTTCCCACTTTAACAGTCTTGCTAAATCTCCCGAGGCGATTTTGGGGATCGTAGGTGACCCTTATAAAACCGGTATTTCCCGGAGCTACCGGTTCTTTGCTCCATTCGGAAGCCGTGCATCCGCAAGAAGATCTTACTTGGTTGAGAGCCACCGGTTTCGTATCTCGGTTGACAAAAGTAAATACAACGGATACCGGTCCGTTTTTTTCCTGTATTGTATCGAAATCATGCTCGATCTTATCAAAAACGACAGTCCAATTATCCGGAACCTGAGTGTTTTTTAATATCTCTTGAGCAGTAGGGGGATCATTTTGTTTTTTTCCGGAACAAGCAGACACAGACAAAAACAAAAAAGAAAATAAAAATACCAGTTGGTAAATATGTTTGGCCATGATTGTAATATTGTTATTTGTTGATTTTTTATGCAAAGTTAAAAAAACAAGATTAAATCAACCCGTTAATTTTACGAATAAATTTGAAATGTTATTGTTGAGTAAGAAGAATCTCTTTATTCAACGAGAAGAGTCGCGGTTTTTATAAAAAAATGTACCTTTGTTTTTGATATACAAATATAATTTTTTATGAAGTTAGTTGAACCGTTTTTTGTAGGATTAGGATTGCTTTTGATTCCGTTTTTTTCTTTATTTGGTTCTTCTTTGCTTTTTCTTTCCGGTTTTTCTTTGAATGCCTTTGTTTTTCCCGGAGCGGTTTTATTATCCTTATTGATAAGTGCTTATCTTATAAAACCTCGGAAAAATAAACCGGTGGT
>DAIQOU010000422.1:0-4455 GCA_036787725.1 Bacteroidales bacterium | reverse complement strand
CTTGATTTGGAGTCAGTTTACTCTCTCCTGTTTAAGGGAGAAACCGTGAAATTATCCGAAGATTCCATGCATAAGGTTCGTATCGGTTACGATTTCCTGAAGGACTTTTCACGCAATAAAATCATTTACGGTATCAATACGGGATTTGGTCCCATGGCTCAATATCTCATCGATGACAATTCATTGGCAGCTCTTCAATACAACATAATTCGCAGTCATGCGGCCGGAGTCGGTAAACCGCTTGAACCGATCTATGTAAAAGCAGCCATGATTGCACGTCTCAACACATTTTTGCAAGGGAAATCGGGTATTCATCCCGAAGCGGTTGAATTGCTGGTCGAATTTATTAACCGAGGAATATACCCCCGTATTCCCGAACATGGAGGAGTGGGCGCCAGCGGAGATTTGGTACAATTGGCACACTTGGCTTTGGGATTAATCGGAGAAGGAGACGTATTTTATAAAAATGAATGGAGAAATGCAGGAGAAGTACTGCGGGAAAATAACCTTCAACCTCTGTCCATGCATATTCGGGAAGGTCTTTCCATTACTAACGGTACCTCCGTGATGACCGGTATCGGTTTTGTAAATTCCATTTATACCCGCCGTCTTTTACATTGGTCTGTATTGGCATCGGTGATGATCAATGAAATTGCTTCTTCTTACGATGATTTTATGTCTTCTCGTCTCAACGAAGCAAAACAGCATGTCGGTCAGCGTAAAATTGCAGAGATGATGCGTCGGTGGAGTGAAAATAGTGAATGCCTTCGTAAAAGGGAACTTGAATTATATACGGGAAACAGAACATCCAATGTGTTGGAACATAAGGTACAACCTTATTATTCATTGCGTTGTGTCCCGCAAGTATTGGGGCCTGTATACGATACATTGGAAAATGCCGAAAAGGTACTGATCGATGAGATTAATTCTGTTTGCGATAATCCTGTTGTCGATCCCGAAAGCGAACAAGTTTATCATGGAGGAAATTTCCACGGAGATTATGTTTCGTTTGAAATGGACAAACTGAAAATTGCCGTGACGAAATTAACCATGCTTTCCGAAAGACAACTTAATTATTTATTTAACGAACGGATAAACGGTATTTTGCCTCCGTTTGTAAACTTGGGAGTTCCGGGTTTGAATTACGGTATGCAGGCAGTACAATTTACGGCTACTTCCACGACTGCCGAATGCCAGGTGCTTTCCAATCCCATGTATATTCACAGCATTCCCAATAATAATGATAATCAAGATATTGTAAGTATGGGAACCAATGCCGCATTGATGGCCAAAACCGTTATTGACAACGGATATCAGGTCATGGCGATCCTGTTTATGGCGATTGCACAAGCGGTGGATTATCTCGGGGCGGCTCCCCGATTATCTCCTTATACAGAATCTTTTTATAAAGATATAAGAACAATCGTTCCGGCCTTCACGGAAGATGAACCTAAATATAAAGAAATAGAAGCGTTGGTCTCTTATCTTAAAAACAAAGAAATAGAAAGAGTATGAGATATGCATTGGTTACGGGAGGAAGTCGTGGAATCGGAAGAGCTATTTGTATCCGATTGGCGAAAATGGGATATTTTATTTTAATCAATTACGTCGGTAATACCGTTGAAGCCGAAATTACCTTGGAAAAGGTAAGAGAAACCGGATCGGACGGAGAATTGATGAAGTTTGATGTTTCGGATGAAACGAAAGCCAAGCAGGCGTTGGATTGCTGGACAGAACAACATAAAGGAGAATATATCGAAGTCTTGATCAATAATGCCGGAATTAAGAAAGACAATCTGATGATTTGGATGCCGTCGGAAGATTGGAGGAAAGTGTTGGATATAAGTCTCAACGGGTTCTTTCATGTAACTCAATATTTGTTGAAGAACATGTTGGTGAAGCGTTTCGGACGTATTATAAATATTGTATCTTTGTCGGGGATCAAAGGAATGAAAGGTCAGGTCAATTATTCTGCCGCCAAAGGAGGACTTATCGCTGCAACCAAGGCATTGGCAGCCGAAACAGCTCCCCGAAAGGTAACGGTCAATGCTGTTGCCCCGGGATTTATATCTACTGATATGACCAACGAATTAAATGAAGACGAATTGAAAAGTTTTATTCCGGCGGGCAGATTCGGTACTTGTGAGGAAGTGGCTTCATTGGTTGGATACCTCGCTTCGGAAGAAGCTTCTTATATAACGGGAGAAGTTATATCCGTCAACGGCGGATTATATATGTGATGTGAGAATGATATGAAGAAAGTGGTAATAACGGGAATGGGTATTTATTCCTGCATCGGTAAAAATCTGGAAGAAGTAAAAGAATCCTTGTATAACGGAAAATCGGGTATCGGAATTGATCCGTTAAGAAGTGAAATGGGCTTCATGTCTCCTTTGACCGGAATTTTGGAAAGACCCGACTTGAAAAAACTGTTGGATCGTAAAAAGAGGAATTTTTTGCCCGAACAGGGAGAGTATGCTTATTTGGCAACCTTGGAAGCCTTTCGTAATGCCGGTATCGATGACGCTTATTTGGAAGCAAATGAAGTTGGCATCCTTTACGGAAACGACAGCAGTGTTTATCCCATCATTGAAGCGACAGACATTATCCGGGCTAAAAAGAATACCGTATTGGTGGGTTCCGGCTCCATTTTCCAGTCAATGAATTCGACGGTTACCATGAATTTATCGGTCATTTTTAAATTAAAAGGAATTAATTTTACCGTATCCGGAGCCTGTGCCAGCGGATCGCATGCTATCGGGATCGCTTATCTTATGATAAAGAATGGGTTGCAAGATTGTATTGTTTGCGGGGGAGCACAGGAAGTGAATCCTTATTCGGTAGGAAGCTTTGACGGATTGGGTACTTTCTCGAAATATACGGAAGACCCGACCAAAGCATCCCGCCCTTTTGACAAAAAACGAGACGGATTGGTTCCGGGAGGCGGAGCAGCTACATTGATTGTGGAAAGTTATGAATCTGCCGTAAAACGAGGTGCACCCATATTGGCAGAGATAATCAGTTACGGTTTTTCTTCCAATGGAGATCATATTTCTACACCAAACGTAGACGGTCCCTGCCGTTCGCTGGAATCATGTATTAAACAATCGGGATTGGATATCAAAGAAATACAATATATCAATGCACATGCTACATCCACACCCATCGGTGACATGAATGAAGCCAAAGCGATCGATTGTATTTTTGGTTCGCACAAGCCCTTTGTAACTTCTACCAAATCAATGACCGGACACGAAATGTGGATGGCCGGCGCAAGCGAGGTCATTTATTCCATCTTGATGATGAATAATAATTTCATCGCTCCCAATTTGAATTTCGAAGAACCGGACGAATCATCTGCATTATTAAATATACCGGCCACACGGGTTGATTTGGAATTTGATACCTTCCTGTCCAATTCTTTCGGATTCGGAGGAACCAATTCAACATTGATTATAAAAAAATGGAAAGAATAATAGGAGATATGACTAACGAAGAAATAATTGAAAAGATCAGGGAAACGCTGGCCGAAGAATTTGAAGTAGATATCGAGTCGATCAAGCCGGATGCCAATTTGATCGAGACATTGGAACTGGACAGTTTGGATTTCGTAGATATGGTTGTTCTTATCGAACAAAATTTCGGATTTACCGCAACAGGAAATGATTTTGTGAATATTAAAACGTTCCGTGATTTTTATGATTTTATCTTAGAGCGTCTTGAAAAACAAGCTTAAATGGAATGGAAAGGTAAAACAAGAGGTGGGACATTCGGCTACTCGTTTTTTATTTTTCTTATAAAGAAAACAGGTGTAATCCCTGCTTATGCATTTTTGTGCCTCATTGTTTTATATTTTATTCCTTTTGCACCTCAAGCGACTCGAAGTATTTGGTTTTATGCTCGTTGCATATTAAACTACAGCAGGATACGATCGATCCGTTTGTTGATCCGCAATTATTATAAATTAGGCCAAATCCTGATCGATAAAATAGCCCTCGGTAACGGGTTGAAAGATCAATATCAATTTCAATTCGAAAATTACGGTAGATTTATTGAATTACTCAATGCTGATAAAGGATCGGTTATTATCGGAGCGCATGTGGGAAGTTGGGAAACGGGAGCCCCCTTTTTTGGAGAATACGGAAAAAAAATAAATATTGTTCTGTATGATGCCGAGCATCAAAAAATAAAAGAAATATTGAAAAAAAACTCCGTAACGGCAGATTATAAAGCTATACCGGTCAACGATACCGGGTTATCTCATATTTTTGCCATTAAAGAGGCTTTGGATAACAAAGAATATGTTTGCTTTCAGGGAGATCGTCTGCTGACTGACGAAAGAAGTTTGAAAGCGGATTTTCTGGGAAAAGAAGCTCGTTTTCCTCAAGGCCCTTTTTTACTTGCTTCCAAGATGAATGTACCGATCGTGTTTTATTTTGCCATGAGAGAACCGGG
>DAIQOU010000046.1:0-16591 GCA_036787725.1 Bacteroidales bacterium | reverse complement strand
AAGATATGACTTCTTCCTTAGCCCTTATTGACGATCTTCTTTCAATTCAAAAAAAGAAACGATAAAATCCGCTCCAAAAAACAAAATGATCCCGGCGCTTACTCCTACAATAAATGCAATGGTAGTGGTGTGGGAAGCATACATACGAGCCGCCGGAAGATCTCTCGATCCGATGAATTGAGCCACCGAAACTTCGGCCCCGATCTTAGGCAGCAAAGCAATGGAAGAGGTCAACCACGTCAGGATTCCCACAGAACCGACCACCGCAACCGCTTCACTTCCCAACCGTCCGACCCAAGCCATATCTGTAAGGCTGTAAGCCATTTGAATAAAACCGGCTGCCATAATGGGAAAAGCCAGGTTTAACAACGGCTTCAAGATTCCTCCTTCCGTCAGATTTTTTACTTTTTCATTCATACCGGCGCAAAGGTAGGAATTATGAACGGATGATGTAATAAAAAAGGGAATTTACCTGTTCGGCCAATTCCCTGTTTACTGAAGCTAAGGAGATTATTCAACCTTTTATCATGGTCAAAACCATTTTAAATGATTCGACTGCCGAAACGGCATACGGAACATGCACAGGCCTACGAAGATTGTCCTTGCCTCGAACATCCTGAGGTTATTTTAATTTAAGAATAAGCGGATATCCTCATCCACGGTTCCCGGTCGCGAGACACCAAACCTTTCAACCAGCAATTTAGCGGTATTCGGAGAAAGAAATCCCGGAAGTGTAGGTCCCAAATGAATATTCTTTATTCCCAAAGAAAGCAAGGCCAAGAATACGATCACTGCCTTTTGCTCATACCAGGCAATGTTATATGCAATCGGTAACTTATTTACATCATCCAACCCGAAAACCTCTTTCAACTTCAAGGCTATTCTTACCAACGAATAGCTGTCGTTACACTGCCCGGCATCCAACACGCGGGGAATTCCGCCAATATCTCCCAACGGCAATTTATTGTAACGATACTTCGCACAACCGGCAGTAAGAATGACCGTATCCTTCGGCAACTTATCCGCAAATTCGGTATAATACTCACGATCTTTCATTCGTCCGTCGCAACCGGCCATTACAAAAAACTTACGAATAGCTCCCGATTTAACGGCTTCCACCACTTGATCGGCCAATGCAAAAACTTGTTCATGAGCAAATCCGCCGACAATCTCTCCGCTCTCGATTTCGGTCGGAGGAGCACATCTTTTGGCATGCTCGATAACTTGAGAAAAGTCTTTCGGTTGTCCGTTTACCCGATTGGGAATATGCGGAAAACCTTCAAACCCCGAAGATCCCGTCGTATATACCCGATCGGCATAAGTAGCAGCAGGACGCGGAGGCACAATGCAATTGGTTGTAAATAAAATCGGCCCGTTGAACGATTCAAATTCGGCAACCTGTTTCCACCAGGCATTTCCGTAATTACCCGCAAAATGTTTATACTTCTTAAATGCCGGATAATAATGGGCCGGAAGCATTTCACTATGAGTATACACATCCACGCCGGTGCCTTCGGTTTGTTCGAGCAAATCCTGCATATCCCTCAAGTCATGTCCCGAAATCAGAATGGCCGGATTGTTTCTCACCCCTATATTTACTTTTGTTATTTCCGGATTCCCGTAAGTTGAAGTATTGGCTTGATCCAACAATGCCATCACTTTTACTCCCATGCTGCCGCATTTCAACACCCAATCGGTAAGCGTTTCGGCAGAAAGTGTATCGTTGGCAGTCGCAATAAGTGCTTCCTGCATAAATTGAAAGATTTCCTCGTCTTCAAAACCCAAATTAAAAGCGTGTTCCGCATAAGCCGCCATTCCTTTTAAACCATACGTCAGCATTTCCCGAAGCGACCGAATGTCTTCATCCTTTGTGTTCAAGATACCTACCCGGGATGCCTTTTCTTCCATTTCGTTCAGATCATCGGTTTTCCAGGTGAGGCAATCACAGGTTTCCCCTTCCAACGGATTAATACCTTTTGCCTTTAACCCGTCAATCAATTTCTCCCGGAGATCAAAAGCTTCCTTTATCTTTCTCACAAAACGTTGTTTATCGAAATTAGCATTCGTAATGGTCATAAACAATCCGTCCACAATAAACTTATCGGCTTCATTCACCTTTTCTCCTTGTTGACGAAATTGTTGTGACAATTTGGAAATCCCTTTTAACAAGAACATCAACAAATCCTGAAGATTCGCCACTTCATTGGTTTTTCCGCAAACTCCTCTAACTGTACAGCCTGTGCCATGCGCTGTCTCCTGACATTGATAACAAAACATACTATTTTAATTTATAAATTAATATTTATCCTATCCAATCTTCACTGATTATATTCCCTCGTATGCCGATAATAATTTGTTTGAGCGGTATTTTTCGCCGGGCATTGGCAACGGCTTGTTGAGCCAACCGAACCAAACCGCCGCAACAGGGAACTTCCATTACAACAACCGTGAGCGTATTTATGTTCGATCGATCCATCGCGATGGTAAGTTTCTCTATATAATCTTCTTTTCCATGATCTAACTTGGGGCAAGCAATGGCAAGCACATGATCTTTCATAAACCGTTCATGAAAATTCCCGTAAGCAAAAGCTGTACAATCAGCAGCCAATACCACATCGGCCTTGTGAAAATAAGAAGCTTCGGGATTCAACAGATGCAATTGTACCGGCCACTGACGTAATTGCGACGGGACCTCCTCACGCGGTACGGAATGATTAACCGAAACAAACGACATTTCTTTTTTTCCCGGACAACCAACAGTAAGTTTATTTTCTTCCGTTTTTTTCTCGTTTATCAATCCTTCCATATTGATTATAATAATATGCTCCTTCAAATAATCAATTCCCTGATTGAGGAATTCTATTTCGTTATGTTCTTTCAAATGCAGTAAATGAGCGCGAATCGTTTTTTCTCCTTTGGGTACAATTCGTTCCATCACTGCATACTCATCATAAGGTTCGGCTTCGCGTTCTTCGAAGGCAATGGCGCCCGAAGGACATTCACCGATACACGCTCCTAATCCGTCGCAATACAAGTCACTTATCATACGTGCTTTACCGTCGATCAGTTGTAATGCACCTTCATGACAACTCTCTACACAAATTCCGCAACCGTTGCAAATTTCTTCGTTTATTTTTATTACCGTTCTTTTCATTACTTTCTCCTTTGGTCAGACAAAAATAGGGTATCGACCGGCAAAAGATGTCACAGTTGTTACACTCCCGAAAATAACCGCACATTTTTAGACGGACACGATGAAAGCGAACCATTGAAAATGGAAACGACGGAACAGAAGTTAAGCCCGATATAAATAAAAAAGCAGTAAAGAGCTTATTTTGAACACAATAAAAGAAGGTGCCATTGAACAGTAAAAAAACAACCTGTTCCGGTAAACCAAAAGTTGTTTTTTGTGTTAAATTAGGTATAGGATTTATTAATATATAAAACACATCAACATGAAAAAGTACATTTGTAACGTATGCGACTACATTTATGATCCGGAACAGGGAGATCCGGATAGTGGAATAGAACCGGGAACTGCTTTTGAAGATATTCCGGACGATTGGGTATGTCCGCTCTGCGGTGTCGGAAAAGAAGACTTCTCGCCTATGGATGAATAAAAGTAAAATCTTCTTTTTAATACATACAATCTTATCTTCCGAAAATTATGAATCAACCCGAACAACACAACAATAAGAAAATCGGGTTAGGAACGGCTCCTGTATTTTTTACTTCTGTATCAACTATTTTGGGAGCTGTTCTTTTCCTGCGTTTTGGATTTGCCGTAGGTACCCTAGGCTTTTGGGGTACATTCATTATTATCATCATTGGTCACTTAATAACGATTCCTACAGCGCTTGCCATTTCCGAAATTGCAACCAATAAAAGGGTAGAAGGAGGCGGAGAGTATTTTATCATTTCACGCTCTTTCGGATTAAAGATCGGTTCTACCATCGGAATTGCGCTTTTTTTCTCTCAGGCCATCAGTGTCGCTTTCTATATTATTGCTTTTACCGAAGCATTCACCCCTTTCTTTAATTGGTGGGCCGATCATTTCGGATACGAACTTCCGAGACAGGCTGTCAGTGTTCCTTCTTTGGTGCTATTGGCATTGATTATCTTCAGGGGAGTAGGTTCGGGATTGAAAATGCTTTATATTATTACCTTTCTGCTGTTCGCTGCTTTATTTCTCTTTTTCATCGGAAAACCGATCGCATCGGGAGGAGAGGCGGTTTGGACGGCATCCGAAAACTTCGGATTTTTCAATAAAGACAAACTGTTCTTTGTTTTCGCTATCTGTTTTCCGGCATTTACAGGTATGACGGCCGGCGTCGGCTTAAGCGGAGACTTAAAGAATCCGGGAAAATCCATCCCGTTGGGAACACTCGGCGGAACCCTCACGGGTTTACTGGTCTATATACTGGTCATCTGGAAGCTCTCGGTTTCGGCCCCTCAACAGGATTTGATGGAAGATCAATTAATCATGTCCCGAATTGCAGTTTATGGCACAATCTTTATTCCCATCGGATTGGCCGCTTCAACTTTTTCTTCGGCATTAGGGTCTATTCTGGTTGCTCCCCGTACGTTGCAAGCCCTTTCTAAAGATGAAAATCTTCCGTTCCAACGGATAAATAAATTCTTTGCAAAAGGGAAAGGAAATAATAATGAACCGGTAAATGCAACCCTTGCTTCGTTTATTATCGCCCTCGTATTTGTTCTGATGGGAAGCATCGACCGGGTAGCCGAAGTCATTTCCATGTTCTTCCTCATCTCTTACGGATCATTATGTCTGATCTCTTTTCTCAATCATTTCGGATCGTCTCCCTCCTATCGTCCGCGTTTCAAATCCAAATGGTTTATTTCACTGGCCGGATTTATATTATCGGTATGGGTGATGTTCATGATCAATGCGGCCTATACCTTAATAGCCTATTCCGTTATTGTGATTCTTTATCTGGTGATCGAACACTATAATAAAAAAGAAAAAGGATTGGTGGATATTTTCGAAGGAGCGCTTTTCCAACTGAACCGGCGAATCCGAGTTTTCATGCAGAAACATCACACCATTGTGGAAGAAAAAGAATGGCGACCTTCAGCAATATGTATTTCTCCCAATTCTTTCGAACGTGACAAAGTGTTGTATTTAATGGACTGGATCAGCCATCAACACGGATTCGGCACCTACTTTCATTACATTGAAGGGTATTACTGCAAACAAACCGTTACCGAGTCGAAAGAAATGCTTCAACAACTTGTCGAAATGCAGCGAAACAACGAAAGTGCGTTGTATATCGACACCATGATATCTCCATCTTACACTTCGGCCATTGCACAAGTTATTCAGACCCCATCCATTTCGGGAATGGAAAACAATATGATCGTTTTTGAATACGATAAAAATAATCAAGAAGAATTAACGCGTATTGTCGAAAATATAAAATTGACCAAAGCCGGGAACTTTGATGTTTGTATCTTTGCAGGGTCCAATTACCCGTTGCGTACGCGTAACGGTATCCATGTTTGGATTCGGGAAAATGATGATAACAATACCAATCTGATGATTTTATTGGGTTATATCATTTCTTCGCATCCCGATTGGAGCAGAAGCCAGATTAAGATGTTTGTAGCTACCAAAAACAAAGAAAAGGAAGTATTGAGGAAAGAACTCAACGAACGCTTTGAAACAAGAAGGCTGCCTATCTCAACTGCTAATTTGGAAATTATAACCATCGATGAAAGTCGGACCATGCAAGAAACGATAGCTTCTTATTCGAAATATGCAGGATTGACCATTGTCGGCTTTCGGAATGAGATCATCAAACGCGAACCGGAAAAATACTTCATGGGATTCCAAGGTATCGGTGATATTCTGTTTGTAAATGCCACAGAGTATAAAGAGATCAGTTAAATCAGTTTAATGAAAAAATATATATTCTTCTTTATTCTTATCTTTTTGTTTTTGAACTTAAAAGCTCAAAAGGTATACAAAATAGACAGTGTCAGTCATATATTGATGACCGGTAATGCGGCATATACATTAAAACAGTTAGAAAATAATTTGTTTCATAAACGATACATAGTAATTTACGGCATCGACAACACAACAGTTCATGAAAGCAGCAGAGACGAAACGCTCGAAGACCTCACCAAATCCGGCTCAACAGTGGTTCCGATCTCCGATTTACGAAAAATAACCGAAGAGGAATGGATAAAGAAATTCCTCGGGAACGAATACTTGCTTTCGCCCGATAATACAGGAAAAGCGGATGACAAAACATTTTATACAATAGAGATGTTTCGACCCAATATATGGTTGCAGAGAGAATATAAATTCGGAAGAAGCCCCGGTCCGCCTTCCAACAAGGAGGTATGGTATATTTCAAATGCCGGCATCTTCACTTTGGCTTACATTGAACTACCGGATCACAAAACATATTTGCAAGGGTTTGGGAATAATTATATCGTCCCTTATAAAACCGGTTTCACCTACGGCACGACCTCCAATGCAGGAACAATCGGCGAACGATTCGACAGGAAAAGATATATCCCGGACAATGAAATCTATACCTACCAGACTGTAGAAAACTTACAAACCGAGTACATCTACACCCTCGAAAAAGACACTGTCAACAACAAATACGGATTGGTGGAAAAATACTATAAACATAAACTTATTCCGGCAATGTATGATACAATTATTAGAAACAATATATTTACCATAGGACGCAATGGTAATAAATATGATTTATATAATGCCTATTTGCAAAAGCTCGTAACAGACGCCGATGCCGTAAACTTTGATAAATATAAAGCCGAATATGTGAAAAACAACCGTCTATATACATCCAATATTGCAGGGGACACGATCTCTATCATTTTTCATCATCATTTCCGTTGCGGAACGGTACCTCATTACTACTTCAAATTGAATAAAGACAATGAGGGTAATAATTTTATTCTTGAGACAGACCGAAAAAAAGAAGAATATCCGATAGGCAAAACGGACAATTGGAATAACGTAATGTTTATAAACGGAATGGAAGAAATCCGGTACGATTCAAACGACACATGGGACCTGATCCACAACCGGATGGGAATAGGGCAAAATTGGATTATAGTGCGGAAAGAAGACAAGTATGGTATTTTGGACATAGTCCGAGAAACAACAAGAGAAATCGTAGTCGAACCGATTGTTCCGCCGGAATACAACGAGATCGTTTTCAAATCTTATTACGAACCTCTTATCCTGAAGAAAGACGGATTATTACAGGTGTGTATAGGACAATACAATACCTCCAATTTTGGTAAAAATGTTCCTCTCGTCATATCTCCTTACTTTAAAGAAATCGGCGAACAAAGAAAGTTCTTTTTGCGATATGAAAAGCCCGACGGCGAAACAGGCCATTATGATATTGAAAGAGGTGTCTGTATTGTTGATAGGGTTTGTATTGAATAGGGTGTTGTAAAAACAATATCCGGAAAACACAATATTCAATTCATTTTGTATTATATTTGCCTCACACATTATTAACAAACAGATATGTTGCATGAGAAAACTTAAAAACACAGCGGTTACAGGAATATTGTTTTTGGTGATGGTGTTCCTCTTCTCTTCTTGTGAGGAAAATGACAGCGAATGGAGAAGAGGCGAAATTGCATACCCGGCAAGTATTCCCGTTCCACCCAATGGTATGATTCGATACACATTTGATATAGGTTATGAATGGGTTGATATAACCGGCAGTCAGAGATATGACTATATAGATGACCTTCGATACAGAGGAGGATCCATATACATTTACGAAGGACCTTTCATTCGAAATTTTACGCTTAGTTTGGAAAACTCCAATGCAATACTTCCCGTAAGAATAGACAATCCTTATGGAGGTACATTGGACAGTAGAGACCCGGATGTGGACAATTTTTTATATGCGGTAGCGGAATTAATCAAGCATAACGGTTTTGCTCGAATCTATATCGATGGCAGTTCCGAACCGGGCCGGATAATCGAGTTGGATTTCTATCTTGATTTGGATGTATATGTTTTTTATTGATCTCTTTTGTGTTGAGTAAAATTTAATTCAATATCAATGCAAAAGTACGTTGCTGCAAAACGCAAATTCATTTAGCTGCGAAATACAACTTCGGTTTGCTGCAAAATGAAGTTGCAAGTTGCTGCAAATCAAAAACGCATTTTGCTGCAAGATGAAAAGCCTTTTTTAGGCACTCTTTTTCTCCGATTAAGAAGATTAATGGAAGATTGGTTTTATAATCTTTATTCCAGATTTTACCCTATTAAGAAAATACGAACTGCTTTATAAATTCATCATCCCCGAAATCTTCACGAGATTTAAAAACGCAACCTGCCTTTTTGGCTATCTTTTTAAGCTCCTCTCCGACATGGTTCATATAGATCAGACTGATCTTTTTCGAAGTCAATATCAATGAAAAGGACTGATAAGCATTATCAGCCAGTTTTATATTTTCGTACTCAACTACCCGTCCTCCTTCCATCTTAAATATATTAACATCCGTGTTTTTCTGAAGATCGTCACAGAGTGCACCTTTCTTTGTTAAAATAGCAATTATACGTTTCATATTAATTAAGTTACAAGGTTTGTCATTGAATGTCTATCAATTAAAATACTTAGAGAATAAATCAGATATTAATTGTTCACCGAGTGAGGAATCACGCCTCTTACAAATATCTTTATATATCTTCATATCTTTAAGTCCATAAGGTCGGTAAAAATGTTCATATTATCGCTTTTTAATAAAAACAATTCGCTTAGGAAGTTTAAGAAACCCAGCATAATGAAGAGGGGAAGTTCCTCTCGGTTTCATGCCGAATTGCTGTTGAAAAAACAGTACCAACTTCATGAGAATACGGCAAACTAAATTTATTTTGTATATTTACCTCCAAGACAAAACCAAGAAGTTATTTCCAGTCCTAATCTTATGACATCAAAGTACAAATTCGTAAGGATGAGCTAAAAGCTTATTGAAGCAAATAAATGATTACTGACATAAAAACAACATCCGAGTTATGGCAAAAATAAACGTTAAAAATACAGTTATCACGGTTATCAAAATAATTGATTCCGATTATATCTCCTTGACTGATATAGCAAAATATAAAACGAATGAACCAAACGTTGTGATTGGAAATTGGGTGCGTAATAGAAATACAATAGAGTTCCTCGGGGTCTGGGAAAGTCTGTACAATCCTAATTTTAAACCCCTCGAATTCGAGAGGTTTAAAAAAGAAGCCGGATTAAATGCTTTTACACTTTCTCCTCAAAAGTGGATCGATTCAACCGATGCCATAGGAATAATTTCAAAATCAGGTCGATACGGAGGTACATTTGCCCACAAAGATATAGCTTTTAAATTTGCAAGCTGGATTTCAACTGAATTTGAATTATACATCATAAAAGAATTTCAACGGCTCAAAGAACAAGAACAGAAACAAATAGGATGGTCCGCCAAAAGAGAATTATCTAAGATTAATTACCGCATTCATACAGATGCTGTAAAACATAACCTTATTCCGGAAGAACTTACTCCGCAACAAACGGCTGTCATATATGCCAATGAAGCGGACGTATTAAATATGGCTTTATTCGGTATGACCGCCAAACAATGGCGGGAAACCAATCCCGGATTAAAAGGCAACATACGGGATTATGCTTCTATAAATGAACTTATTTGTTTGGCTAATATGGAAAATCTTAATTCTGTATTCCTCAATGACGGCTTACCTCAACAAGAACGATTGATAAAATTGAACCGGATTGCCCATCATCAAATGAGCATTTTAAAAGAAATCGAAGATCGTAAGTATTTAAAGTAAATTGTTTTTACGGTATCTATATTCACCCCTCGGGCTCCGATATCTCTCCTCGTTTGAGAAATTCTCCGGGTTTCATACCGAATTGCTTTTGGAAACACTTGGAAAAATAAGAAGGATTGTTGAATCCCACCATATAACTGATTTCATTGATCCGGTATTTATTTTCGGACAACAGCCCCGCTGCCTTTTTCAGTCGGACTACCTGAATCAATTCATTAGGCGTTACATTGGCCAGTGTTTTTATCTTGGCAAACAATCCGGAACGACTGATAAACAGTTTATCGGCCAAGAAATCAACAGATAAATCCGGATTGGAGAAGTTTTCTTCTATGATTTCATTCATGCGCGACAAGAACTCCTCATCCGCTCGATTGCCGGCAATACTTTTGAGAGGTACCAAAGGCATGTTGGAAAACTTATGGTAAAGCATTTCACGCAAATCAAGCAGATTTTTAATACACGACTTCAAATACTGAAGCGAGAAAGGTTTTTCTATATAAGAATCGGCCCCGCAGTCCATTCCTTCTATCTTGGAATGGACATCCGTTTTGGCAGTCAATAAGACAAAGGGAATATGACTGATAACCCGATCCGCACGTACCGCTTTACACAATTCCACCCCGTTCATCTTCGGCATCATCCAATCGCTCACAATAAGGTTGACTTCTTGTTGCGTCAACTTCAAAAGGGCTTCTTCTCCATCTTCGGCTGTTAAAATGGTGTATTCTTGCTTAAAACTATTTGACAGAAACCGAAGCATTTCATCATTATCATCTGCAATGAGCATCACCGGCCTCGCTTTGACATTCTTTTCTCCGGAAAAAGCAGGTAAGATATCTTCGGGTAAAGAATCGTTCGTTTTCTCTTCTTCCGGTTCGTTGGCGTATTCCGTTTCCGGATGCTCAATGGGCAACGTCACTATAAACGAAGCGCCTTTATCCGGTTCGGATACCACTTCTATCTTACCGGAATGAGCATCCACTATGTTATGAACTATACTCAGACCGATACCGGTTCCGGGTTTATTATCTTTAGCTTGATAGAATGGACGGAATATTTTTTCCCGGTCTTCTTCTTTTATACCGCAACCGTTGTCGGTTACCGTAATGGTAAACGTCCGGTTATCGGATGCAAATGTACAGGAAAGTATTATTTCATCCCGGGTATATTTGTTGGCATTGGTCAACAAATTACTGATTAATTTAGTCAATGCTTCCCGATCTACTACGGCAACAGCCTTTTCCTCCGGATAATTCACTGTAAATTGAACGCCGCGCCGCGTTACCCAAGGCTTAAAACGAATACTTACCGCCCGGATTAACTCCGCCATATTATACCGGCCGAACTTCATTTTGAAACCGCCGTTTTCCACTTTACGAAAATCCAACAATTGATTCATCAAAAAGAGTAAACGTTGGCTATTCCGGTCAATTACATTCAAGTCTTCACGAACGGCTTCCGAAATCTCCCCCGGTTCGGAAGTCATGATCTTTTCCAACGGACCGATAATTAAAGAAACGGGCGTACGTATTTCATGGGCAATCATGGTGAAAAAGCCAATCTTTGCTTCATGCATATCTTTCTCCTTCCGGCGATTCAACTCTTCAATTTCCAAAGTGTGCTTCTTTTCCGCACGTTTCATAAAGAAACGGTATAAAAACAAAATACCTAACCCGAAAAGAATGGAATAAAGAACTTTAAAACCGGTTGTCAGATAAAAAGGAGGATGAATGACGATTGCCAAAGCAGCCCCTGTCTCATTCCAAATTCCGTCATTGTTGGAAGCCTTCACACGAAAAGTATAAGACCCCGCAGGAAGATTGGTATAAGTAGCTTTATGTTGGGTTCCTACATAATTCCACTCTTTATCAAATCCTTCCAACATATAAGCATAGTTGTTCTTCTCCGGAATGCTGTAACTCAAGCCGGCATAACGAATACCAAACACATTATCCCGATGGGATAAATGCAATTCTTCCAACCCGTCGAGGGAAGCGGGTAAGATTCCGTCTTCGGAAACCGGAATCTCTTTGTTAAAAACCTCCAATCCCGTAAACACAACCGGAGGAACAAACGTGTTGGGACGAATACGATGAGGATAAAAAGCGGTAAATCCGTGAACAGAACCTACATATATCTTTCCCGTAGAGGCTTTTATCCCGGAACCGGCTAAAAAGTGTTCACTCTGCAACCCGTCTGTTTGAGAAAATACCAGAGCGGGTTCTCCGGGTTTGTAACGAATCAAGCCCTTGTTGGTAGTAATCCAATAATATCCTTCTTCTTCAATGATACATGCAATATGCCGGTTAGGCACCCCCAAATTTATCTGTTGAAAACAATCTTCTCGAGAATCATATTTGCATAATCCTTCGGTAGTTCCAAACCATACTTCACCGAGGCTGTTAACATGCACACAATTCACTACATTCCCGGGTAAATCGTTTTCTTCTTCTCCATGCAAATAATTCTTCCACTGTTGAGTGGCGGGACTATACCTGAATACTCCTTTTCCCTGAGTGGCAAACCACAAATCCCCGGCCCCGTCCTGTTTAATATCCATTGTAACACTGCCCGGCTCTTTCATATAAATAAACCGGTCCTTCTCGCGATCATACAGATTGATCCCGGCCATGGAAGTTACCCACATATTCTTATCCCGGTCTCGGAATATCATATAAATACTGTTTTGATCTATGGAATTTTCTCCTTGAGAAGCGGTATACAGCCGAAACCTTCCGGTTTTAGTATCCAGCACATTTAATCCCCCGGAATAAGTCCCGATCCACAAATCATCATCATCGAAACACAGTGCATGTACATTATGATAAGAAAGGCTGTTTTGTCCGTCTTTCGGGACATAATGAGTAAACTTACCGGTCTGTGGCGAATAACAGTTCAAACCTCCATCATCCGAACCGATCCAGATATTCCCGTATTTATCTTCACTAAATCGACTGATAATATTGCCGCTGACCGAATTGGCATACTTCGTATGGACAAAACTTTCAAATTGCCCCGTCCGGGGAGATACATAATTTACTCCTCCGTAATAGGTCCCGATCCACAATCCTCCTTCCCTGTCTTTCATGATCGGATAGATGAATCGGTTGGATAAAGAATGCGGATTGGTCTCTTCCGGCAAGAAGCGGGTCTCTTCTCCGGTCAATGTATTAAATAAACTTAATCCGTCGTCGGAACCGATCAATAACATCCCGGGAGCATATTCGGTAATGGAATGAATGTGCATCAT
Source organism: Bacteroidales bacterium (assembly GCA_036787725.1). Classification (GTDB taxonomy): domain Bacteria; phylum Bacteroidota; class Bacteroidia; order Bacteroidales; family Azobacteroidaceae; genus DAIQOU01. Next base: position 3,488 of record DAIQOU010000046.1, on the reverse strand, counting down.
CCCGCTGCCGGACCCCGGAGAAAGATAAGCGACAGCTTCGCCTGTATACCGGTCTATTTTTTGCAATCCGGTATTCCAGGTTCCCACCCATAAACTGCCGGACGAGTCTTCACAGATAGACAAACCGTTGGAAAAACCTTTATCTTTCCGGGCGGTAATCCGAAACTCATCAAATGTATTGGTATTCCTGTTTAAACGATAAATCGCCGGAGTCAATGAAAAACTGCCCGTCACCCAAACGGTATTATCACTGTCCGCATAGATACTGTAAATATTGTTGGAACATCCGGGTATTTCATATTGAATCAAGGTTGCAGTTTTCGGGTTATACTTAAAAACACCTTGTCCGTAAGTAGCAAACCAAAGATTCATCTCCTTATCACGTGCAATTCCGTATACAATGGATGACACAGTTGTCCCCGTATTGGATTCTGTACGAAGTTTATGAAACCGGTCTTTATCCGGTGAAAAAGAATAGATGCCGATATCGGTAGCCAACCAAATGGCACCGGTCTCGTCTTCCATCATGGCATTAACGGAGTGACTGCCCGGATTCTCCGGTCCGCTAACCGAGTAATCTTTGAATGCGATACCGTCAAACCGGTTCAATCCGCTTTCCGTACCCACCCAGATATATCCTTGACGACTTTGTAAAAGACTGCGAACGGAATTGGCATTCAATCCGTCTTCTACGGTATAATGCCGGAAACGAAACGAGGGAAAAACTTGCGCCTCCATCGTAAACAAGATACAAAGACAAATGAAAAGAGTACTTATTTTTTTCATGGACATCCTCTTTCTTTTCATAAACAATCAACCGGTACAATGATACGATAAAATCCGATAACCAAACCCAAAAATAATCCATAAAAACCAAACAATAGTCTGAGATAAAGCGATAAACAGTTGACAATCAAGAAAGATACCTTCTTTCCATGCAATTCCGGTCCGGACATTTTTCCCCGAGTTTTGGACTGTAGTTGCATTTCATTCAAAATTATAAAACTTAATTTGTACTTGTAAAAGCAGACAACTAATTACTAACAACTCATACCAATGAAAAACAAGTGGCCCCTATTTTTAGGATATATACTAATATGGTGTTCTTGCAGCAAACCCTATATTCCACCGAATGCACCCGTGAAAGAAGTACCTTTCACTCAAGTTCACCTCCACGATGACTTTTGGTCTCCCCGGATTGAAACCAACCGCAAGATATCCATTCCTTCTGCTTTTAGAGAGTGTGAAATAAACGGACGGTTCGATAACTTTGCCATTGCGGGAGGACTCAAAAAGGGAGAACATCGGGGAGATTTTTCTTTTGACGATACCGATCCTTATAAAATTATAGAAGGGGCTTCTTATTCATTGGCCGTACAATACGATCCCGAACTGGATGCTTACCTCGATAGTGTAATTACCCTCATTGCAGCGGCACAAGAACCGGACGGTTATCTTACCACCTGCGTAACCAATAAATGCTACCGACTTTCGGGCTGGTGGGGAACATCGCGTTGGGAAAGAATCAACAGCCATGAACTGTACAACTCGGGACATTTATATGAAGCCGCTGTAGCACACTACCGGGCAACAGGCAAACGTTCCCTGTTGGATGTGGCTATCAAGAATGCAGACCTGATATGTGAAGTCTTCGGGCCGAAAGAAAATCAAAAACATGTGCCTTCGGGACATCCCATTATCGAAATGGCATTGGCTAAATTGTATAAAGTAACGGAAAATCCCAACTACTTGGAGCTGGCGAAATATTTCATTGAAGAAACCGGCCGGGGAACCGACGGACACCGCCTGAATGCATACAGTCAAGACCACATGCCCATTCTTCAACAGGAAGAAATTGTCGGTCATGCCGTAAGAGCCGGATACCTGTATTCCGGAGTAGCCGATGTCGCTTCTTTAACGCACGATACGGCCTATTTTAATGCGTTGAACCGTATCTGGGAAAACATGGCAAGTAAAAAACTGTATGTTACCGGAGGAATAGGATCTCGTCCGCAGGGAGAAGGATTCGGTCCCGAATACGAACTCAACAACCATACCGGCTATTGTGAAACTTGTGCTTCCATTGCCAATGTATATTGGAATCACCGGATGTTTTTGGCAACGGGACATTCCAAGTATACGGATGTATTGGAACGAGCCCTTTATAATGGAGTAATCTCAGGTGTTTCCCTGAGCGGAGATAAATTCTTTTATGATAATCCGCTGGAATCGATGGGCCAACACGAACGTCAACATTGGTTCGGCTGTGCTTGTTGCCCGGGCAACGTTACCCGCTTTATGGCATCCGTACCTCATTATATGTATGCCACACAAGGAGATGATATTTTTGTGAACTTATACATTCAAAGCAAAGCAGAAATTGAAACCGAGAATAATAAAGTAGAACTGACTCAAAGCACTTCCTACCCGTGGGAAGGAACCGTCAAGGTAACCGTTCTTCCGGAGAAATCATCCCGGTTTGCCATACGATTCCGTATCCCGGGATGGGTACAGAACGCTCCGGTACCGACCGATCTCTATACTTATACCGAACCGGCCGAAAACTATACGATCTCCGTCAACGGCAAAACCGACAATATTAAACAACAAGACGGCTATATAACCATCGTACGAAACTGGAAACCGAATGATGTGGTGGAAATCAATCTTCCGATGAAAGTAAGACGGATAAAAGCAAATGAAAAAGTGGAAGATGATCGGGGTAAACTGGCCATCGAACGGGGACCGATCGTCTATTGCGTGGAAGGACAGGATCAAGCCGACAAAACAGTGTTCAATAAATACATTCCGAAAGAAAGTTCGTTTGAAGCCGAGTATCGGAAAGAGTTATTGGGTGGAGTAGTGGTATTGAATACTGCCGGTTACAACGTAGAAAAGGATGGCACTACCAAAGAAGTAACTATTACAGCCATCCCCTATTCCACTTGGAACAATCGCGGTCCGGATCAAATGGCAGTCTGGATTCCGGAAAGCGCAACTTATACGCATCCGACTCCCGAACCAACCATAGCATCCCGTGCCCGTACGTTGATGATCCGGCTCCCGATTCAAAAGGATGCACCGGCATCAGTTGACCACGAATCCGAAGCGTGGGGAACCAACGATCAATGGGAACCTAAACGCTCGTCCGATATCTCCAAGCCTTATCATTACTGGTGGCTGAAAACAGGAACGGTCGAATCATTGGCCTATGAGTTTGAAAAACCCGAAACCGTATCCAATGTAGAGGTGTATTGGCTGGATTTCGACCATTACGACGGAGATTTCCGCGTCCCGGAAAGCTGGAAACTTTATTACAGGGCCGGAAAAGGCTGGAAAGAAGTCGAAGCTTTAAACGAATATACGGTCAACAAAGACTGCTATAACAGATTGGATTTCAAACCCGTCAATACCTCAGGACTCAAAATCGAAGCTCAATTGCAAAAAGGAGTTTCGGGAGGAATAATCGAATGGAAGGTAAATCACTA
>DAIQOU010000421.1:0-4462 GCA_036787725.1 Bacteroidales bacterium | reverse complement strand
AAGGATAAAGGCGCGAAAGGAAGAAAGGGATAAAAGTGAAGTCGGTTATGCGTAGACCCTTTTCTGTGAGACTCCGGGACTGTGGTATATTGAACCGGTCTTATTAACCCGGCTTTTTTCTTTCGCGCTTTCGCGCCTTCATCTTTCGCGCCTTCACCATCTTTCACTATATTTGGAATCCTAAATCTATCATCATGAGATATCTGTTCTTTCTATACTGTCTCCTTTCGATAGGGACCTTAAAAACACACGCCTACCCGATAGAAAAACTGGGTTTGGAACACGGATTATCCAATAATTACATACGTGGCATTACACAAGATAAACAAGGATTTATGTGGTTCGCTACCGAATCGGGGCTCAATCGCTTCGACGGAAGAGAGTTCCGGGTTTATAAGAAAAATATTTCGGAAGAAAAAAACAATACCATAAGCGGAAACGAACTCAACAAAGTATACGCCGACCGATTTGATAACATAATCTGGATTGCTACCCAACGGGAAGGACTCAACGCATTTGATTGCGAAACGGAAACTTTTACACATTATACCTATGATTATAATGATCCTCACAGTTTAGTTACCAATGATATTACCAACATTACCAATTCGAAAGACAGTAATTTGTGGATATCCACCTATCACGGAGGCTTCGATTATTTCGATAAAAAAACAGGAAAATTTACCCATTACAATCAATCCACCCTCCCGGAACTGATCAGTAATCACGTATGGTCGATTGCCGAAGATAAAAACGGCATACTGTATATAGGCCATGTAAATGCCGGATTAAGCATCTTTTCTCCCGCAGAAAAGAAAATAAAGAATTTTCGACACATCCCGGGAGATCCGGAAAGTTTGCCCGGCAACGGAATTAATATTGTCTTTATCGATAACCGCGAAAATATATGGATCGGAACCGACAACGGATTAGCACTGTTTAATCCGTTGTCGGAAACGTTTGTTGTCTTCAAACATAATCCTCTCAACAATAAATCTCTAATTTCAAATTTCATTTGTACCATAACCCAAATGGAAGACGGAAGCCTTTGGATCGGAACCGAAAATGGAGGAATAAGCGTATTAAACATTCAACATAACCTGTTTTTATCGCTTCAATACATCCGGTTCTCCAATATTACTCCGGGAGATGATTCCCATTCTTTATCAAACCAAACGGTATGGAGCATTTATCAAGATATCTTCAAAAACATCTGGATAGGAACTTACGGAGGAGGTATTAATTTTATCCCTCATCGGAAATCTTTTTTCCAAACTCGGAGTTACTCTCCGATAGCCGGTATAAAAAACGGCTTAAGCAATAAAATTGCCTGGGGGATCTGTGCAGACAAGGAGGATAACCTTTGGATCGGGACCGATGGCAGCGGCATCGATGTATTTGAAAAAGGGATAAAAGTAAAAAACTACAATAAAGACAATTCCGCCCTTTCCGACAATGCCGTTATAGCCGCTTTCAAAGATTCAAAACAGAACTTGTGGTTCGGAACTTTTTATGGGGGAATCCATGTATATAATCATGAAAATAAGAAACTGATAGCACTCCCAATCCCCAATACAGCCGATATCAGATGCTTTTCGGAAGACAGAGAGGGTAATGTATGGATTGGTTCCGCCAACGGAATTATAGTATATCACCTTGACAAAGGAGTAATAAAGACCTATACAAAAGAGAATTCCCCCCTGAGAGATAACCTCGTACGGTCCATATGGCACGATCAAGAAGGCAACAGTTGGATCGGCTCATTTGGAGAAGGCCTGGGTTTTTACAATTCGGACATGGAAGTGATAAAATATTTTTATATCCGGAACGAGTTGCCCTCCAATATGATCAATCACATTCTCGGAGATAAGGAAGGAAATGTGTGGGTCGCCACCGGAGAAGGACTCCTTCGGTTTACGGCAGGGAAAGAGAAATCAAACCCTATTATTTTCAATGAAAAAAACGGATTGGATGACAGTCATGTCAGAGCGTTGACGGAAGATACCGAGGGAAATATATGGCTGAGTACTACCGAAGGAATCAGTGTATACGTAAGTAAAGAAGATACTTTTTATAATTATAATCATTACGACGGCGTACCCCTCGGCGATTTCATGAGCGGATCGGTCACCCAAACTTCGGACGGACAAATATACTTCGGTTCACAAAACGGTGTATGTTATTTTGATCCGCAATCCCGGCCGGCAAAAATTATGCTTCCTCCCGTCGTATTGACTAATTTCAGGATCATCGATACAGATCCGAAATTATCGGAGAAAAAAATAAATATTCCGTTGAATGTTCCCATCCGATTGGATTACAATCAAAATACATTTGAAGTATCATTCAATGTCTTAGACTACTCCCTCAACCGATTGGTGGAATACGGTTATATGCTCAAAGGGCTGAAGGAAGGATGGTATAACAATCAAAGCAGCAATACCATAACGTTCAGAAATATTCCTCCGGGTTCTTATGAACTTTTAATAAGGGCAAAGGTACGGAATCAGGAATGGTCGGACGATATTACGTCCCTCCGTATTCACATCAGCCCCCCTTTCTGGCTCAGTTGGTGGGCAAAAACAATCTATATATTGCTGGCTTTAATCCTCATTATCGGAGCAATAAAGTTTTACAAACGGAAACTGGACCTGGAAAATTCGCTGCTATGGGAAAAGAGAAACAGCCGGCAAGAACAGGAACTTAACAACGAACGGTTACGTTTTTTTACTAATATTACTCATGAACTGAGAACTCCGCTTACCTTGATTTTAGGTCCCTTGGAAGACTTAACAACAGACAAAAGCCTAAGCAACAAACACGCTTCCAAAATAGAGGTAATTTATAAAAGCGCAAACCGATTATTGAAATTGATCAACCAAATCCTGGAATTCAGAAAAACCGAGACTCAAAACAAAAAACTGACTGTAAGAAAAGATAATCCGGAAAAGCTTATCCGGGAAATCGGATTGAAATATAAAGAACTGAACACCAAAGAAGACTTGTCCTTTGAATGCATTATTGAAAAAGGAAATTATGAGATCTATTATGATCCGGATATCGTGACAACCATACTTGAAAACCTGATTTCCAATGCATTTAAATATACCGATAAAGGAAACATCACTCTCCGGCTAAGTAATATTTACGAAGAAGATACACTTTATACCCAACTGGAGGTGAAAGATACGGGAAGAGGAATACATCCGGATTCCGTATCTAAAATATTCGACCGGTATTATCAGGAAAAGACCGGCTTCCACGGTTCCGGCACCGGAATCGGTTTGGCGTTGGTACAAAACCTGGTCACCTTACATCAAGGAAGTATTCATGTGGAAAGTGAAGTGGGCAAAGGTACTGTTTTCCGTTTTAGGCTAAAGAATGATAATAAATACGAAGACGCCATTCATGCTCTCCCGGGAAAGAGCAGTACGGAAGAACCGGAAGAAATAGAAAATGAAAACTTCGACCGCATGGAAGAAACCAAACAGATCATATTAGTCATAGAAGACAATAAAGAAATCAACCGGTATATTGCGGATTCCTTATCCGAACTTTATCGGGTCCATTCCGCATACGACGGTAAGGACGGAGTGGAAAAAGCGTATACACTCATTCCCGATATCATTATCAGCGACATTATGATGCCCGAAGCCGACGGTTTTGAACTGACCGGAATATTAAAAGGAGATGTTCGTACCAGCCATATACCCATTATATTATTAACGGCCAAAGATACAATCCGAGATCGCACGGAAGGTTATTCCCTGGGAGCAGATTCCTACATCACCAAGCCGTTCAGTGCCAACCTATTAAAAAGCAGAATTACTAATTTATTGGATTCCCGACGAAAATTGGCGGAACAATTCGGGCACAAAACGGAAGATAAAACCGGTTTTATGCTGGAATCGTTGAATAAATTAGATAAAGAATTCATCCGGAAAGTAACATTAATAATAGAAGAGGAGTTGGAGTCTGATGACTTGGGAGTCAACCTGATTGCAGAAAAAATGGCCATAAGTCATTCCACTTTATACCGGAAAATCAAAGCACTGACAGAAATGACGATTAATGAATTCATCCGGAAAATCAGGATCAGAAAAGCAGAGCAACTGCTTTTAACCGGTCAACATACAATATCGGAAATTACTTACATGATCGGCATGAACAGCATGTCTTATTTTCGAAATTGTTTTAAAGAAGAATTCGGATGTACACCATCCGATTATATCAAAAACATTAAAGAGAGAAAAGGACAACCTTCCGATGAAAAGTGAAAGAAAGTCCAAGCTCGAAAATCGGTTATCCGGACGAAAACGGTAAGTGTAACCCGAAGAGGGCACAAGTCTCCCCTACATCAACCCTGAAGAGGTTGAACCCGCTTCGGGGTTCTTTTAGCAGGGGCTTCTTACTGCCCCGAGTTGCACTCGGGGTTATGCACATTTTACCCCTGTCGGGGTAA
>DAIQOU010000420.1:2441-4497 GCA_036787725.1 Bacteroidales bacterium | reverse complement strand
TTTCAAATTCCGGATTTAACAGGCATGGGCCTTCCCATTCCCGGGCTGGAGATTCCGATAGAGGAGCCCGTTCGGGATCAAATTTATAAGATGGGGGAGATTGACCTCCGGAATGTGTGGACAGGCGGTTTTTCCTTGACACAACCGATTTTTGCGGGAGGAAAGATTGTGGCTTATAATGATGTGGCTTCCTACGCTAAAGAATTGGCCGAGACGATGAAAGAAACTAAGATGACGGATGTTATCATTGAGGTGGATGAAGTATACTGGCAAGTCGTATCATTGGTAAATAAACAGCAACTGGCGGAATCCTATGTTAATTTAATGAAAAAGATGGATTCGGATATAGAAAATATGGAAAAAGAAGGAGTTGCTACCAAGGCCGATCGCTTGTCGGTTAGTGTAAAGTTAAACGAAGCCGAAATGACGCTTACCAAAGCGAATAATGGGGTAAGCCTTTCTAAAATGCTTTTATGTGAGGTTTGCGGATTGGATATGAATGAAAATATAAAATTGGCAGACGAACAGATTGAAACTGTCCCGGTAGAAGAGAACGGTACGATAATCCCCGATATGAATACGATATGGGCAGATCGGACCGAAATAAAAAGCTTGGAACTGGGTACGAAGATTTACAGAAAAAAAGAAGCGATTGTAAGAGCCGATATGCTTCCTACTGTTGGTTTAACATTAGGATATAATTGGTTAAACCCCAATCTGGAAGATGGAGTGCGTCATAAGTTTGGAGGTATGTTTTACGGAGGGGTATTGGTGAGTGTGCCGCTTAACTTCATTTCCGGTTCTGCGAAGGTAAATGCCGCTAAAGCCGAGACCAACATCAAACGTTTCGAACTCGAAGAAGCAAAAGAAAAGATCAAATTACAAGTGACTCAATCAAACTATAAGTTGACAGAAGCTTACAAACAATTAAAAGCAGCTCATAAAAATACGGAAAAGGCCGATGAAAATTTAAGATATGCCAATGTCGGATTCGAGGAAGGCGTAATTGCTGCGTCGGATGTAATGGCAGCACATACAGCCTGGGTAGCAGCTCATTCCGAATTGATCGATGCCCAAATCGATGTCAAATTGGGTAAGGTATATTTGAAACGGGCGTTGGGACGGGAATTGCATTAACGGGTTTTCATATAGTAATAAAAGAAAAAATATATAATATGGCTACAGACAACAAATCAGGTTCAAAATTAATTCCGATTCTTTCTTTTGCAGCAGTAATTATTTTTGTTGCTCTTTACGGGTTTTTCTTTTTGGGTCATAAGGACAATACCATTCAAGGGGAGGCTGAGGTTACGGAGGTTCGTATTTCGAGTAAAGTTCCGGGAAGATTGGCCGAATTCTTGGTCGATGAAGGGGATATGGTGAAAAGAGGCGACACATTGGCTATTTTAAGTGCTCCGGATATTGAGGCTAAACTGGCTCAGGCAACCGCTGCCGAAGAAGGTGCAGCTGCTCAGAATGCCAAGGCGCTGACCGGTACTCGTTCCGAACAAATACAGAGCGCTTATGAAATGTGGCAAAAGTCTGTTGCGGGTTTGGAAATAGCGGAGAAGTCGTATCGCCGGGTGCAAAATTTGTTTGATAAAGGAGTCGTTACCGCCCAAAAACGGGATGAGGCAGAAGCTAATTATAAGGCGTCCGTTGCCACGGAAAAAGCGGCTAAAGCACAGTACAATATGGCAGTTAACGGAGCTCAACGAGAGGATAAAGAGGCTGCCCAAGCCATGGTCGAAAGAGCCAAAGGAGCTGTTGCTGAAGTTCAATCTTATATCGCTGAAAGTTATTTAATTTCTCCGACAGACGGGCGGGTATCGGAAAAATTCCCCAATGAAGGCGAATTGGTCGGTACGGGTGCTCCGATTATGAATATTGCTAAAATGACGGATAAATGGGGAGCTTTTAATATTCGGGAAGACCGTTTGTCTTCTTTTAAAATGAATGATATTATTAATGTATATGTCCCGGCTTTGAATAAGGACGTACAAATGAAAGTATATTATTTGAAAGATTTGGGTTCGTATGCTGCTTGGAAAGCTAC
>DAIQOU010000420.1:0-2341 GCA_036787725.1 Bacteroidales bacterium | reverse complement strand
CGCCAACGGATGGAAAAGATGGAAGTATATGCGGTGTTGACTATCCCTAAAGATTTTACAAAGGATGCTTTGTCCGGGAATCAACCCAATCTGGTTTATTATACCAATAATGCCTTTTTAATCTCGGGATCGTTGTTGTTTCAGGATCTTAAAACCATGTCTACATTGGCCTCGGCAGCGGTAGGATTAAAAACGGCCGAAGCGCAGGGGTATACGGTCGGACAGATCATGCCCATCCTTCAACCGATTTCGGTGGAAACACATCCCTTGGGAAATCCCGGGTTAAACTATTCCGTTTATCTGAATAATACATTTTTACCCGGAATATTGCAATTGATCATTTTCTTATTTACGGTTTCCTGTTTAGGTTCGGAAGTAAAAGCCGGATCGGGACCGGAAGCGGTTCGATTGTCGGGTAATTCGTCTTTCAAGTTAATGGTGGGAAAGTTGCTGCCTTATACAATCATCTTTTTGATGATCTCTTTGATGTATATTTCCGTATTGTATTATTATAACGGTTTTCCGCTTCGTTCGGGATTTTGGCCTATGTTTTTTAATTACTTTTTTCTTATTTTGGCTTCCCAAGGTTTTGGTGTAATGTTGTTTTTTGTTTTTAAGAATTATCGTTTTACCTTGAGTGCTGCCAGTCTGATCGGAACACTTTCCTTTTCACTGATCGGATTTTCTTTTCCGACATTGGCTATAGATCCCATGTTGCAAGCGGTAAGTTATTTGTTACCGTTGAGGTACTTCTTCTTGATTTATACAGATCAGGCATTAAACGGTTATGCGATCGGTTATTCTATGTATTATTATGCAGCGCTGTTGGCATTTGCTTTTATGGGACTGTTGTTTTTCGGAAAGATGAAAAAGATTCTTTTGTATGATGTATATGAACCGTAAAAAGGTAAAAGGATGAGAACAATAAAAAAAGAATTCTTAGACATATATTATGTATGGGTCAATGAAATGAAAGTCGTGTTCAGTGATTCGGCAGCTATTCTTCTTTTTATTCTGGTACCTTTATTATATCCCCTTTTATATGGATTCATATATAATAATGAGACGGTTCGAGAAGTTGCTATGGTAGTGGTGGATAATTCTCATTCTTCTCTGTCTCGGGAATTTGTACGAAAGGTAGATGCATCTCCGGATGTAAGAGTGATCGGATATGCCTCGGATATGATAGAAGCAGAAGAAGCAATGAAGCGGAAAGAAGCGTACGGTATTTTGTATTTTCCGCATGATTTCAGCCGTAATTTGCATACACAGAAACAAACACAAGTGAATTTATATGCCGATATGCGCAGTTTGCTTTACTATAAAAGTTTATTGCTGGCTGCAACGGAAGTCTCGTTGGATATGGGTGCCGGTATCCGGGTGGAAGAGATGGGCTATAAGAGCCAAATAGAAGATGAAGCTACGATGCAGGCCGTTACGAATGAGTGGATTTCGTTGTATAATCCGCAAAATGGTTTTGGAAGTTTTTTGGTTCCGGCCGTATTGATCCTTATTATACAACAAACCTTGCTGCTGGGGATAGGGACCATTATGGGAACACATCGGGATCGAAAGCGGTTTACGGTAGCATCTCAAGTAAGTGCCGGAAAGAAAGTGGGAGTCATCACGCTTACTGTCGGGAAGGCGTTCTGCTATTCTTCTTTATACCTGATTATTTCGGCTTGGGTATTTCGAGTAATTCCCTATATCTTTAAGTTGCCTCAAATTGGAGATCCGATTACATTGGGAGCTTTTTTGATGCCTTATTTATTATCGGCTACTTTTTTTGCGATGACCCTGTCTTATTTTTGTTCTCAGCGGGAATTTGCCATGCTGTTGTTTGTGTTTACCAGTGTTCCTTTTTTGTTTTTGTCCGGTATATCCTGGCCGTGGGTAGCCGTTCCGGCTCCGTTGAAAGCCGTAGCATATATTCTGCCGTCTACTCCCGGAATCCATGGGTTTGTGAAAATAAATACGATGGGAGCAGCTCTGACGGAAGTATGGTTTGAATATATCGCATTGTGGATACAAGCGGGTATATATTGTATCGCGGCAGCCGTAATGTATAAATGGTGGATACGAAATTATGATCCCGAGTACCAAGGGATGGTAAAACCGGTGAAAAAAGCAGTGGTATAAAGAGGTTTCGTAGCAAATAATAAGGCTTAAAAGTATTATGTAAAGGAGGAATACCCGGTTGAGAGTATTTCTCCTTTCTATTTTTGATCGTTACGCTTTATTCCGATGTCGATTAATCATCGTATCGGGCGTGAGAGACTTTGCTGTGACCTGCCGTTGCGCCTTTCTCCCTTCTTCCTTCGCGCCTTTTACCTTTTGCGCC
>DAIQOU010000807.1:0-1352 GCA_036787725.1 Bacteroidales bacterium | reverse complement strand
GTCCGTAATCCAAGAATTTTTTATCTTTTGTTTCCAAATAACATTCAAGCAATGCTTCCGCCGTCCAGAACATAGAAAAATTACATTGCTTATACATATTATTTCGTTCTGCCTTCTTCCCGACCCAATCGGGAGTTCCAATTCGACAACAAGACCAATAGGTTTCAAAATCCTCCCATCTCCCGGTCGGTATAATTTCACTTATTACTGCATTCATGGCCTTTAATGCAGACTCCTTATATTCTTTCTTGCCTGTCAGTTGATACAACTTAAGCAAAAAGGTTACCGACATCGAAGATTCCGGCGAATTGTTCAAATAATCCAACGGTTCCAGTGTATTTACATCCAACCAACCGGGGAAAAAACCGTCTTTGCTCTGTTTTTTTAGTAGCGCTTTTGCATACCTTTCTGCATAAATGATCAATCGTTCATCTTTTTCCAACTCCTCATACCACCGTAACATCAGTAAAGCGGCCCAACTCATATCTACAATGTGAAAAGGAGATTGACGCGGATCCCACGTATAAGGATTGCGATTGGAATTACCCCAATAATAAGTGTCCCAACCTTTTGAACGGTTGTATTTTTTCCCGTCTATTTCCACCTCTTCCATTTCCGTTGCTATCAACCCGTAGAAAAATCCTTCCTTTTGAGGAAATAAAAGAGCCAATTCCTTTGTCATGCAAGCCTTCTTCATTAAATCGTCATTCCCGGTTCGTCGGGCATACCGATAAAGGCCGCTTGCAGATCTCAACGAACTGAACCAGGTCTGATTCCATATGGAACGAAACTCCCTTTCATTTACCTGCCCCGGATAATTGGGACTTTGAGTGGTATTTACAATAAAGACCGGTGCACCAACCGTTTTTCCTTCCAAAGAAAACTCTTGCCAAACACTTTCTTTCCAAAAATTAAAAGCCCAATTATAAGTATGTTCAACATAAGAACTTAAATCTCCGGATAGCGGATTACCCGCCAGAAACAAATCATGCCCCCAATTACTCCACAAAAAACTCAGTACTTTACGAAACGGATTTCGTACATCTTCCTCTTCAGAAGATCTCAATATATAAAAACCGTATTCCACATGTCCTTCGGGATAAAAAGCTCCCGATGCCCTTTCATACAACACATGATCGGTAAGTTTGCTCTCACTCATCCCCAATGTCAACTCGTTTTTCAGGGCATTCATATCCATATACCATCTTACCGGCGTTCCGGATTTCATAATATCCGGGTCGGGGATGACAGCCAGCATTTGTTCCTCATCCGCCACTATAAGAGCCGGTGAACGAAAAACATGTTGATCGATGATATGATTATCGGTTGGGGTCAAATGAGGAGCCAGATTA
>DAIQOU010000419.1:0-4508 GCA_036787725.1 Bacteroidales bacterium | reverse complement strand
AATATGATTCGATTTTATATTGTTCCCGAATTTTATCGTTATGTAAAAAAAAGTCTTACATTGGAAAATATAGAATCTTTACCGGTGATGGTCATTCGTTCGGAACCGTTGCAATACTTATATAATCGTATTCTGAAGCGGACTTTTGATTTTGTTTTTTCCTTTACCTTTTTACTCCTTGTTTTTCCTTGGTTATATCTGGTGTTCGGTATGTTGATAAAATTGTCTTCTCCCGGACCGATTATATTTAAGCAGCTTCGAACCGGTATTTATGGAAAAGAGTTTTATTGTTATAAGTTTCGCTCTATGAAATTGAATACGGATGCCGATGAGAAACAAGCAGAAAAAGATGATCCCAGGAAAACGAAGATTGGCATTTTTTTGAGGAAGACGAATTTGGATGAAATTCCTCAATTTTATAATGTGTTAAAGGGCGATATGAGCGTAGTCGGGCCTCGTCCGCATATGTTAAGGCATACAGAGATCTATTCTATGTTGATTGATAAGTACATGGTTCGTCATTTGGTGAAACCCGGTATTACCGGTTGGGCCCAAGTTAACGGTTATCGGGGAGAGACCAAAACAATGGAGCAAATGGAAGGCCGGGTAAAGAGAGATGTGTGGTATATAGAGAATTGGTCTTTCTTGTTGGATTTGAAAATTGTTTTCGTAACGGTAATCAATATGTTTAAGGGAGATAAAAATGCTTATTGATTAGTATGAAATTCAGTATTTTCACTCAAGAGAATTCATACGAATGGAATCGTATATTACGGAAGGTTAAAATGTATGACTTTTATCATACCCTCTCTTATCACCTGTTGGATCGATCGGGTGAAGCTCGAATGTTGGTATTTGAAGAAGGAGATAATTGTTGTGCCCTACCTTTGATTTTTCGTAAAATTCCTCATACTAATTGGCAAGATGTTACTTCTGTTTATGGATATGCCGGTTGGATTCGTACTCCATTTCTTTTCCGAGAAGATGTTTTTGAGATTATAGAAGATTATTTTATCCGGGAGCGAGTAGTGAGTGCTTTCTCTCGTTTACATCCGTTGGTACCCGGATCTGATTTTTTTACAAAAGGCTCAACAGTAACGATTAGCACCACTTTTGCTATAGATTTAGCCTTATCCTTTGATCAACAATTCAAATCATACAGCGAGTCGGTTCAACGGGAGATAAAAAAGAATAAGGGGAAATTTGTTATATTGCCGGTTGTGGACGAATCGGGTATAAATGACTTCATTAAACTCTATTATAATGCAATGGATCGTTTGAATGCAGCTTCTCAATATTATTTTGCTCCTTCTTATTTTTATTCTTTGCTTCAGTCCGATGAATACGAAAGCTTTATTTTTCTGTTAAAAGACGGCTGTGAAGTTGCCGGAGGTGCACTGTTTACTGTTTGCAACAATATTATGCAATATCATTTAGGAGCCGTAAATGAACAATATACTCGTTATTCTCCTTTGAAATTACTTATTGATGAGGCCCGAA
This sequence comes from Bacteroidales bacterium, assembly GCA_036787725.1. GTDB lineage: Bacteria > Bacteroidota > Bacteroidia > Bacteroidales > Azobacteroidaceae > DAIQOU01. Next base: position 3,008 of record DAIQOU010000419.1, on the reverse strand, counting down.
TTTATGGAAATAAACATCATCTTTCGATATTACACTTAGGAGGAGGATATGGAAATAAAGAAGATGGACTTTCTGTTTTTAAATCTCGCATATCTACTACAAAATATCCATTTAAAGTATGGAAGTGGGTTGTGGATGAGGCTTCTTATTTAGAGCTATCCGGAGACCGGGTCAACACTCCATTTTTTCCCGCATACAGATGTTAAATCTTTTTTATTTACTACCTTTGCACGATGGGACGTATTATTGCTATAGATTACGGTAAAAAAAGAACCGGTTTGGCAGTAACAGATCCGCTGAAACTCATAGCCGGGGGATTGGTTACATTGTCTTCAGGTAAAGTACTTGAATTTCTTAAGCAATATGTTCAGAAAGAAGATGTTGAATTGTTTTTGATTGGAGAACCCTATCAGATGAATTACACACCTTCCGAAAATATGGAAAGGGTAGGATTGTTTCGGAAACTGTTAGAAAAAGAATTTCCTGCCATACCCGTACAAGGAGTCGATGAGCGGTTTACATCTGTTTTGGCACATCGGGTGATGATTGACGGAGGATTAAAAAAGAAGGATAGAAGAAACAAAGAATTGGTTGATGAATTAAGTGCAACCATTATGTTACAAACTTATTTAGAAACAAAAAGATGATATTGCCTGTTTATATATACGGACAACCTGTCTTGCGGAAAGTAACAAAAGACATTAATACCGATTATCCAAATCTGAAGGAGCTTGTCGATAATATGTTTGAAACTATGTACAAGGCTGACGGAGTCGGTCTTGCAGCACCTCAAATAGGATTGGAAGATCGTATTTTAGTTATTGATTTAACACCTCTTGCAGATGACCATCCGGAATTTAAAGGGTTAAAAAAAGTGATGATAAATCCTCATATAATTGAAGTTGAAGGAGAAGAAGTTTTAATGGAAGAAGGATGTCTTTCGCTTCCCGGAATCCATGAACGGGTACTTCGAAAAAGTCGGATAAGAATTCAATATTCCGATGAGAATTTCAATTCGTATGACGAAGTTTTTGAAGGTTATTTAGCTCGGGTGATTCAACATGAATATGATCATTTGGAAGGAATATTGTTTATTGATCATTTATCCGGAATACGTAAACAATTAATCAAATCCAAGCTGAATAATCTTATTAAAGGCAAGGTTTCCTGTTCATATAAAGTGAAACCTGTAAGAAAATAATAATCGAAAAACAAAAAACCGGATGAAGAAAACAGGGGTTATAATATTGGTTTTTATTCAGTTGTTTTTTCTATGTTCATGTTTGACTACAAAACAAACCAATTTACTGCAGGATGCAACTCATACGGTTCCTCATTATTCTTCTTCAGAAATAATGGAGGAATATAAAATAAAGCAAGGCGATGAGCTGACTGTTCTTATTAATTCTTTAAGGCAAGATCAGACAGATCAATTATTTTATCTTTTTTCTCCTCGCAATGTTATGATGGACGGAGAGTCTAAATTACGTTCGTTTTCAGTGTCTCCGGAAGGGACAATTTATTTTCCGTATTTGGGAGATATTACAGTGAAAGATTTGACGACATTGGAAGTACAGGAATTATTAACACAAAAGATAAATGAGCAAATCAGTGAAGATTGCTTGGTTCAAGTCTATCTGGGAAATCGATTCTTCAGTGTAATAGGAGAATCCAATGCCGGACGTTATCCCATTGCTAAAGAACGGATGACTATTTTTCAAGCTTTGGCGCAATGTCGGGATATTCATCCTTATGGAGATCGTTCCAAAATAAAAATAATTCGTCAGACAGAATCCGGATCGATTATTAAAACTTTTGATATCAGAAGTGTTGATATAGTAAATTCAGAATTTTATTATATACAGCCCAATGATGTAATTTATATACAACCTTTGCAGCGTCAATTTTTGGGATTATCTTCGTTTAGTACCGTTTTTGCCGTTATTTCTACGGCTGCATCCTTGGGGTTTGCAATATACGGTTTGTTTAAAAATAATTAAAAAGGGAAGTTATGAATAACAATTCATATAAAATATTGTTACTGCTGATGATTTGTTTGTTCAGTTCTTGTATTACCAATCGTCAAAAGAAGTATTTGCAAACCGATTTGGGAAATGATTATGAAATGCAGGTTGATTTTCAACAATATAAACTTCGTGTGGACGATGAGATCAATTATTACTTAATGACTGCCAATCAAGAAGCCCAGGCTCTTTATAATGCCGGGCAGCAATCCTCTTCACCACAATCTTATCGAATACATAGGGATGGGTCTGTCGTTTTGCCTTCGGTAGGAAAAGTTGAAATTGAAGGCTTAACATTGGCAGAGGCGCGAAAGAAGATTAATGATGCCTTTAAAACGATTGTTTTTGATGCAGAGGTAAAAATAGCTTTGTCCAATAATTATTTTTATGTTCAGGGAGATATGGGGAAGGGACAGTTTTATATGTATAAAGAAAACCTCAATATATTTCAGGCATTGGCTATGGCAGGAGATATGTCCGGTATGGCCGATAAAAAGAATATAAAAATAATCAGAAGAGGACTTAACGGATTGGATGAAATTTATACGTTTGATATTCGAAAAGAATCAATTATTGAATCTGAATATTATTATATCAAGCCCAATGATGTGATTTATATTCCTACCGCTTCGAAGTCCTTTTTTAGAATAGATTCGATTTCATCTTTCGTTTCCATGTTTGTGTCTCCTATTTCTTTATTAACTTTGGTATTGTATAACATAAAATGAGTTTAACTATGAATCCCGGTAGCCAACCACAAAATCTTAATGTTGTCCCTGTTGCAAAGGAATCTTCTTTTGATCTTGTTAAGTTAATATCAAAAGCCTTGAGATATTGGTACTTATTTGTAATAGGTTTAATTGTGGCATTGGGACTTGCGTATCTTAAAAATAAAACGTGGACCCCTACTTATAAAATTGTTTCCACTATTTTGATTGAAGAAGAACAAAAACAATTGCCAAGTGAAACAGATGTCACTATCAC
>DAIQOU010000418.1:0-4532 GCA_036787725.1 Bacteroidales bacterium | reverse complement strand
ATTGTTTCAAAAAATAAAAAACAGTTCTCTTTTATGGAATTTCGAAAATAAATTTCTCTAATAAGAAAAACTTAAAAAAACGAACAATCATGAAAACGAAAGTTATTATTTTATCGGTGATGGTTTTATTCCTCCATTTGGTATCATGCAATACTGCCAAAAAGGAAAAAGAAGTATGGGATACGGACTTAAGTCTATCGAGCATACCACCGCAGGATTACGATCATACCATTGCGGAAGGAAGAGAAGTCGAATCGCCCGAATCCGAAGAAACTTCTGTCCGGTTTACTCCCCCGGTTATTACACAAGACAAAAATGTTAGCCGGTCTTCCGTCACGCAAGAGGAACTGACAGCAAGCTATGATATGTCCACGGCAGGAATCGATATTGCAGATTTGTCTGATAATAAAATTATTGTTGAAAGTCATGATGAAAGTTCCATTAGCTTGTCTTTCAATGAAGCTCCTGCCAATAAATATTATGCATCGGAAGAGCCGGCTCCTTTTGTCGAAAACCGGTTTATTTCTCCTTTTGACGAACCGTTGTCCACTTTTTCCATTGATGTAGACAATGCTTCTTATACTCATTTCAGAAGGCATATCAACAACGGATATAAACCGCTTCCGGATGCTGTACGTATTGAAGAATTTATTAATTATTTTTCTTATAGCTACGATCAACCTACAGAAAAAGATCCGGTAAAAATAACGGCAGAAACAGGTGAATGCCCTTGGAATAAAGAACATCGATTGGTACGTATCGGTATCAAAGCAAAAGAAATCGATCAAGACCAACTGCCTCCAAGCAATTTTGTATTCCTGATCGATGTTTCCGGTTCGATGGAAGGTCCGGACCGGTTGGGACTGGTAAAATCTTCTTTGAATTTGCTGGTGAACAATATGCGTAGAGAAGATCGTATCGCTATTGTGGTGTATGCCGGAAGAGCCGGGTTGGTACTGCCTTCCACTTCGGGTAAGGAAAAGCAAAAGATAAAAGAAGCTCTTAATCGGTTGAGTGCAGGCGGTTCGACAGCCGGGGGTGCCGGAATACAACTGGCTTATGAAATCGCACTGGAAAATTTCAAGAAAAGAGGTAATAATCGAATCATTCTTTGTACAGACGGAGACTTCAATGTAGGGGTTTCAAGCGAAAAAGGCTTGGAACAATTGATTGAGGAAAAACGCAAATCGGGAGTATTTTTGTCCATCCTCGGATACGGAATGGGAAATTATAAAGATCGTAAAATGCAAGTGCTTGCCGAGAAAGGAAACGGGAATGCTTATTATATCGATAACCTTCAGGAAGCCAATAAAGTATTGGTAACCGAATCGAGCGGAACATTGTACACGATTGCTAAGGACGTAAAATTGCAACTCGAATTCAACCCGGCACGAGTACAAGCTTATCGGTTGGTGGGTTACGAAAGTCGGATGCTCAATAAGGAAGACTTCAACGATGATACCAAAGATGCGGGAGAAATGGGAGCCGGGCATGCTGTTACTGCGCTCTATGAAGTGGTTCCGGTGGGCGTGAAATCAGACTATGTTCCGAATGTCGATAAATTAAAATACCAATCGGTCCGGAATGATGCGGCTGTATTTTTCAATACTCCCGAATTATTAACGGTTAAACTCCGGTATAAGCAGCCCAACGGAGATAAAAGTGTAAAAATCGAACATCCGCTTATCGATAGCGAGCGTAATTCGACATCGGCAGATATGCGATTTGCTTCGGCCGTTGCCATGTTTGCCCAATTGCTTCGAGATTCGAAATACAAAGGAGATGCCACTTATGCACAAGTCATCAACTTGGCTAAATCGGCTTACGGGCAAGATACGGACGGTTATCGACGCGAATTTGTACGATTGGCGGAAACTGTACAAAACTTGAATTAGGTTTAAAAAGCGCGAAGGTGCGAAAGGGGGAACGCACGAAAGCGTGAAGGTGAAATTTAAAAATCCGACGGTATACTAAACGAAACCGTCGGATTTTCTATGTAAACTGCATCATGTGTCAATTCGGCTGATCCGATGTCGGATTGACTATTATTTCTTCGATCCCGACATAATTCCGGCATCCGTATCCGCATTATTGATACGTCTGTTTCCTCCATTGAACTGACGACCGAAGTTGATATTAAAGGATGCCCTGATAAAAACCATCTGTTTAATATCATTGGTAAAAATTTCATTTTTACTTGATGCCAACGAAGACCAATTTTCTTCATACCTTTTATATGAACCTCCAAAAGGATTGAAAGCTCCCAACATCACCGACCAACTCGGCTTATTGTAACCCATCGAAAGCATATACAACGTTTCGCCTTCATTCATGGTTTCTCCATAAAACCAATCCCAAGAAGTTCCGGCCATAAAACTCAATATCCAGCCCTTATACATGGCATCCACATTGGTCCGGATGAATTTATTCGTATAAGTATGTGTATAGTTGTTTCCCTGACTTATATAACGGTTCATACCCGGTGTGATGCCAAAGGTAACCAAGTCTTTCCAAGGTCTGAATTTGAAGGTAGATTCAATGCTCAGGTGATGGTGTCCTTTCTGATTTTCCGAAGTTCGTATGAATTTACCGTTTTCCAAGAAAATACTTTCCATGACCGGCTTGCGTCTGTAAGTATAATAACTGTTGAAATCAACTCCAAACATACCTTTATTATAACCCGCAGCAAAATTATGATTTAACGAATAATTGGCTTTCAAACCGGGATTACCCCTCCTTATTTGCAACGAATCGATATCCTGCTCCACATTATTCAATTCTCCCAACGAAGGAATATGGCTCCATAAGTTGAACCGATAACGAAAATAAGTCTGGTCATCCGGGTTATAAGTAACCCGGGCAGACGGTTGCATAATATACTTTTCTTGATTTTTACCTCCCTGACTGTAATAAAAACGGATGCCGGCAAGGCTTGCCATATAATTGAACTTTCCCTTTTTTAACTGATACTGAGCATATCCGTATGTTTCAGCCTGTTTCATTGATACCTCTGCTACAGTTGTTCCTTCATATTGATTATTGGCATATGTTTGCTTGTGTTTTAATCCTGCCGTCAGTTTTCCGATACCTAATTTCCGCTCATAAATTCCTTCTGCAATCATGGAATATTTATCTCCGGTTATGTGAGAATTTATATCCGTAACCAACTCGTCTTCTCTGTATTCAGTATATTGACGTGTATTATTTGAAGTAATATAAGTTCCTACTACGTTGAAAATCAGCAGTTGTTCATTTTTCAGGTTACGTTGATAATATAAATCAAATGCCGGTGTATTGTATTTTTCGCTGCCATGTTCCGTTATTGCCAACGGAATCGGATTATCAAATGTTTGCAATGTACTTTTCCTGTCGGAATAAGAATTAGGCATATCCCAATAATTATAACGAAACGTTGCATTGAAAAAATATTTGTCTTTTTCCAGAATACTGTAATTTACAGCCGTATTTACCGTATGTTCTTTAAATTTAGTCGGCAATCCGTCTTCAATACGATGTAATTCTTTATCCGGGAGTCTGAAAGTCTCATCATTTTTTCTTGTCCAATCAATACTGCGATAATGCCAATTGGAATTTACGGAAAATTCGGATTTCTTATGATTGAATTTTGCAGATAAGTAATCTTCAACAAACCCGATATCTTTTAATCCATGCATCGCATTGCCGTTAATATTTCCTCCGGATTCTTTCCGGCGTGTAATATAATCCAGTACTGCAGCAGCATTTCCGTAACGAATGCCCGGATCGTCATGGTATTCGATTCGAACTATATCTTCCGGCCGAAGGGCTACTATTTCGGCGGAGGTCACTTGTACCCCGTTTATCCGAAGTTGTACTTCACCATTCCCCGAAATATTGATTTTGTTATTAATATGATCTATTGTCAATCGGGGCAATTGAAGCTTTTGCAGTAAATCCAATCCATTGGAAGAAGCCTTTACCTGTGATTCCGAAGGAGTGATTAACTTACGATCCGGTTTATTGATCACCGATTGACCTGTAATTACTACCTCATCTAAAGCGACGGAGGAAGGTTCGAGTGCTATTTCTCCCAAATTCTTATTACCCTCATTTCCGTTTATCGAAACATACGTCGTTTCATAGCCGACCGATGCTACAGACAATAAATAATCGCTTGCCGGCATGTCATTCATGGTAAAAAATCCCGTCGAGTCGGAAGTTATACCTTTCACAAAAGCAGAATCGGGCATTAAGAGAAATACATTGGCATATTCAATAGAGGAAGAAGTAGACTTATCCGTTATTTTACCCGAAATGTTTATTTGTTGTGCGGTTATCGACTGCCAACTGATCAAGAAGAAGACTAGAGTAATTAATTTTAATTTCATTATTATTGTGTTTTATATTTATGACGCATAAACATCAAGCCGGTTACAGATGAACTTTATTTTCAACTATAACATGGTACTTTCTCCATATTTTGTTTTTTGTATCATCAGAAGGATGCGGCTTTATCCAATACATCCCAAAAGTGTTCCAGAATATATAGATCA